>SDZZ01000715.1 GCA_004173255.1 Chitinophagaceae bacterium
ATGAGTCCGATGGAGCAGTACTCGGCTATTGATGGCCTGGTGTCCGACTGGCACATGACGCACTATGGTGCACGGGCTACAGGGGGCATTGGCCTGATCCTGACCGAAGCTACGGCAATATCACCCACCGGAAGAATAACTTTAGGATGCCCGGGTATATGGTCTAAAAAACAGACCAATAGATGGAAGAAGATTACAGAATTTATACATAATAACAGTACATCGAAGATAGGAATACAACTGGGCCATTCCGGACGGAAAGGCGCGGTAAAATTTCCCTGGGACGGCAGCAACGAGCCTATAGAGAATGCCTGGGGATTGCTATCCGCCTCCCCTATCGCGTTTAACGATGTGATGGGCACCCCCATGGAAATGAGCATTGAGGATATGGATATCATCACCGCCGAATTTGTCCACGCTGCCGAAAATGCAAATAATGCAGGGTTTGATATGATCGAACTGCAGGCGCATCATGGCTTCCTTCTGGCTTCATTTTTATCGCCGCTTACTAACACCAGAACAGATGAATTTGGAGGCGCTATCGAAAACAGGCTCAAATTCCCGCTGAGGGTATTTGCTGCCATGCGTAAAGTGTTCCCGGAAAACAAGCCAATGTCGGTTCGCATTTCTGCAGATGACTGGGCACCCGGCGGGATAACGGAGGAAGATGTACTGGCAATTGCTAAAGCATTTAAGCAGGCTGGTGCCGATATTATCAATGTTTCGACCGGACTCACCGTTGCAGACCAAAAGCCTGCTGTGGGCAGAATGTGGCAGACGCCGTATTCAGATATGGTACGGAATTCAATCAATATACCAACAATTACTGCGGGCTACATACAGGACATCGACCAGATAAACACGATACTATTAAACGGCCGCGCTGACTTGGTTGCACTGGGTAAAACCCTGCTGCTCGATCCTGCATTTGTCCGAAACGCGCAGGCTTACGAACAATACAATGCGCACGATTTAAATTCGGTAGGGATACCAAAGCAATATATGTCGGCTGCCTCACATTTCTACCCTTACAAAGGCGGTGAGCGCAAGGCAATGGAAGGCATGAAAAAAGCAATGAAACCGGCAACCCATAAAAAGTAATTAACTTCTCATGAAACATTACGAAGATAATTTCGCACACGATCACCTTCCGCCACCGGAGTTACAGGCAGAGTGTTTTACCGGCCATCCGGATTTCGAATTCGACGGGATGCTGAATTGTGTTGACAAATTACTGGACAACCATATTAAAGAAGGCCGCGGCGACAGTATTGCCATACGGACTTTCGATGGTGACTGGACCTTTCGAGAGCTGTATGAAAAGGCAAACCGGATCGCACATGTACTTACCGATAATCTCGATTTCGTACCCGGTAACAGGGTAATGATACGGTCGGCCAATAACCCGATGTATGTGGCGTGCTGGTTCGGCATACTCAAAGCCGGCGGAATCGTGGTTGCTACTATGCCCCTGCTTCGCGAGAAAGAGTTGAGTGTGATGATAGAATGTGCCGAAATTTCGCACGTGCTATGTGATTATACGCTGGAAGAAGCATTGCTTGAAGTGAGATCACCCTTCCTGAAACACATAATTACATTTAGTGGATCGGGCAGCGA
>SDZZ01000210.1 GCA_004173255.1 Chitinophagaceae bacterium
GTTTCATTGTTTTCCATAACTATTTTTTATACCACTTGCCCGGGCGCAGGTACACAGTTCCTTTTTTAGTGTTAAACCTCGGAAGGGTCTCCTTCCCTGCAGGGTCGAGCAACTGGAAATGAAGATGGGGAAATGCCGTGTAGCCTGTGTTTCCTGATCGGCCGATGACCTGGTTTTGTTTTACTGAATCGCCGATCTCAACCAGCACTCCATTCATCTCAAGGTGCCAGTACTGGGCCACGCTTCCGTCTTCATGCCTTACCACAATATGATTGCCTTCGCTTAGGAATTCATCCTTCAACCCTCCTTTGTTACTGTCTTCCTTTACCCCGATCACTACCCCATCGCGAACCGCACAGATCCCGGATCCGGTCTTCATTTTGAAATCAAAAGATAATTCATTCCGGTGACTCATTTTGCTATTGGCGCCCTGGATGAACAGGAATCGTTTTCCAGATTGATAGGGAAGTGAATAAACGTAGGTGGAGTCTGGTTGCAGCCGTCCCATTTTACGGTCTATGATTTCGGCATCCGTCAGTTGGGAGGTGGCAGGAAGGACTGCGGCTGTCAACAGGACAGTGAAAAGTTGTTTACGCATAAATCAGGTTTAAAACGGTTCAGGTATATTAACTCCACGCATTTCGAAGAAACCGGAGCCAGTTGCCATGCATCATTTTATCCAGGTCTTCCTGTGTGTAGCCACGCCCGGCAAGGATAACCGGGACTTTCTGCAGGTCTGCAATGCTGTCCAGGTCATATGGCGTTTGTTCTTTGCCAAATGCGCCATCGAGGTCAGTGCCCATTCCAACGTGATCACTGCTTCCGGTGAGCTGGCAGATGTGATCCACCTGGTCGGCCATTTTCTCCAAACTACAATCCATTTCCTGGGGAGTAGATACACCCCGTTGCCATCCGGGCACCATCATCCATGCATCGAGAGCCATGCCGATAACCGCCCCGCGGCCTGCCAGTGCCTTGATCATGTCATCGCTGAACTGGCGGTTGTGGTTAACCAGTGCCCGGCAGTTGTTATGGCTCGCCCACACGTGGCCATTGAAATGATCAAGTGCCTGCCAGAAAGCGTCGTCGCAAAGATGGGTGGCATCAAGGATGATTCCGAGTTCTTCCATTTTCGTTAGCAGCGCGATACCATTGTCCTGCATCTGTCCGGTGGCGTCGGTACCGTTGGCATAACGGCCGGGACCATAGTGGGCCGGACCAACAGCCCGTAATCCATACTGAAAGGCAGTTTCGAGGTGGTCGATTGTTATAAGTGAATCTGCCCCCTCGAGGCTCAGGATATACCCGATTGGTTTTTTCGTATCTGCGTGGCCGTCTTGCCATACCGCAAGATGTTCATCCAGTCCGGCCAGGTCTTTCACCATTCTCATTTCCCCGTCTTGCTCCATCGCTTTGTACCACGCAAGCTGCCCCTGTGTCTGAGCCCATGCCTGTTCAGGGGAAAACCAGCCGGGTAGTTTGTTTTCCGGTGCCACGTAACGCGCAATCTGCGTGGCCACTACCAGTCCGACATTTCCCTGCCGCAACGCTGGCAATGATACGGTCCCGCGTCCGCGATCGGGTTTATCCCTGAGGCCATGTTCCCGGGCACGGATTTCATTTACCGGCAATCGCAGGTCACGGTTCCATTCCATGGCATTCATGCTCAGGTCCAGGTGGGCATCAACGATAAACATGTCAGATAGTTATTTTTTTATTCCTTGCTGTGACTTTCCATTTTCCCTCCAGCTCATTATTGTTTATCACAGCCACTTCTTCATACATGGAAATTGTCGGACAGATGTGCACCGGCACGCCGTACAAGATATCACCCATCCGGTAACCTGCATCAGCTGGCACTTTCAGGACCATATGTTCCTCGCTGTGTGAAACGGGAACGGCATCAGGGGCATTCAGGAAATGTACACGGGGCAACGGGTTTTCGGACGCGACCGATTTGTGGCCAAGGTCAATGCAAATCAGTTCATCACTGACAATCGATACGACCCTCGTCAAAATCACTGCGGCATAATCAAACGGCTCATCTGGTAACAGATGTTTGTAACCCCAGTCCCAGAATATAAATGTGCCGGGGCTCGACTCGATATGACGGTCAGGCCCTGATGCCACGCGGGGATCGGTACTATGATCCTTTTGATGCACCTGATCGGTCTTTATCAACTCACCGTGGTCGTCGGCGGTCTTCGCATCATTACTTTCAAGTGACCGGTACACAGGAAAAGTCACGGAGCCACCCGCAACAATGGTTAAACCCTTGTAACCGAACTCGCTTATTTTATCGGATAAAAGGTTCACTTCATCAAATGCCTCCAGTGCCCTGGCTCGGTTGATGGCAAGATCAATATCGTGCAACTGCCCATCGTAGGCATGAAGACCTTCAAAATGGAGACCCGGTAGTTTATCAATGGTCCGGAATAATTCAAACGCACTCTGTGGCCGTATTCCGCTACGGTTCATCCCGACGTTGAGGTCAATAAATACAGGAATTACCAGTCCGGCCACTGAGGCCTGTTCCGACAACTCAACAGCTATCTCCTCCGTATCAACAAGGCAACTGAATTTTGTTCCCGGAAAGGATTTAACCAGCTTGATAAAACGAGTCATTTTTGGCCCAACTGGCTGGTAAGCGAGTAAAACATCGGGCGCGTGTAGCATTCCCAGCATTTCCGCTTCTGCTATTGTAGCGCATTTGAACTTTGTAATTCCCGCGTCTAGCATCAACTGGCAGACCTCGCCGATCTTGCTGGTTTTGACATGCGGGCGAATAGATGACGGGTCTTTCACCAATGCCAGGCATTGCCGGATGTTTTCTTTTATCCGGCCGGGGTAAAGTAAAACAGCAGGGGAATCAAGTTGCCCGGCAATATTAATTTCATACCATTCCATTAAACAGCGTTATATTTTTTTAAGATCAAGCGGACCTGTGATGTTATGAACCGGCTCAATAAATTGGAGGCAATGGTAAGGTCGAATACCCCAACATAATTCAGAAAAAACTTTTACTTCAGTTCAAACATCGCCTCTACCTCCACCGGTATATTATCGGGAAGGGAGCCCATGCCTACTGCACTGCGAACGCCGATTCCATTCTCTTCTCCCCAGACAGCGGCAAACAATTCGCTGCACCCGTTAATGATGTATGGATGCCGGGTGAAGTCTGCCACACAGTTCACCATACCAAGCACTTTAATCACACGTTTGATATTATCCAGTGAACCTATATTTGCCTTGATGGTGGCCAGCATGGCCAGTCCGACCTGTCTCGCAGCCAGTTTTCCTTCTTCCAGGTCCATGTCTTCCCCGATGCGACCGATGATCAGGCTTCTATCTTCTTTCACCGTTCCGTGGCCTGACAGGTACAGGTATTTTCCATCAACCAGGCAGGGTTTATAAACGCCCAGTGGAGTTGGCGCAGGAGGCAGCACAAGGTTTAGTGCTTCAAAACGTTGGTCAGCGGTCATGGTATTCTTATTGATTGGGTCAAAGTTAAGGATCGCATTTATTTAATTATCCATCACCAAGGCTGGAAACATTCAGGAAGGTTATTTCGAGATACTGCCTTCGTATACTATACTATTCTTTACCTGATTCGGCAATCGCTTTTAATCCCTGCAGCACTGGATTCTCATCGCCCTGTGGTTCTTCCTGTCTGGCACCGGGGCGTTCATCCTCCTGTACAATTTCCAGTTTAACCTTGCCATCAACCGGTGTCAGGATGTAGTTCATGATGAAATAATTATCCGGTTTGTCTTCGAGGTCCGGCCGCGGGGCAAACAATGTGTACCGCAAAAGCGCATTGGGCTTCACTTCCAGGATCCTGCCCCATTGTTCATACACCTTCCCCTCCCATTCTGTCCGGAACCTGATTTCACCGCCCACGTTCCAGCTGCTCACCAATTCGCTTCCATACTGCCATTGTTTAACCAATTCCGGATCGGTGACGGTTTTCCATACCCGTTCGATCGGTGCATCGATGACTATCGTTGATACGTTCCGGGCCATTATTTCTGTTTTGAATTTTTATTGAATTCATTCACCAGCTCAACAGTGTGTTCGAGAGACTGGTTGCTGGTCCATCCATCGTGTCCCGGAATTACATACGCCGGTTTGCCAAATTTACCCTGGATCCGCCGGATAGTTGCGGCCCATGCGCCGGGGTTTGCGTCCTGAAGGTTTCCGAGGTTGGTTGCCTCGGTGCTTTTAACCAGGCATCCGCCGTATAGCACCTTGTCCCTGGCAAACCAGGCTACGATGTTATCAGGTGTATGTCCTTGCCCCGGGTAGAAGGTGGTGAATGTATACCCGCCCACATTGAATGTCGTGTCTTTTGCCAGCAGGTAACGTGCGCGCTTCTCCCCTTTTACCCGGCAAATGGAATCGGTTTGGATAGTTGTGTACGTCCTGATCCCTTGTGAAGTATAGTACCCCAGTCCGGCGGTTTTATCCGCATGCGAATGGGTAGCAATACAGATCACTACTTTTTGATGGTGCCTGTTATTGATGCTATCCAACAGTGGCTGGAACTGCGTGGTATCCCATGGGGAATCCATCATTACCACGCCGGCTTTTGTAACCAGGTACATCCCGTTTGCCGGAACGGGGTTGCCTTTGTAGAGATTGTAAGTGGTGAAAATGTAAAAGTCGCCGTGGAGGGGAGTGATTAGCAACTTAGGGGTTTGCTGCTGCGCGCTGAGTGACAGGCAACAGCTGAGGAGTAGGAAAAATGTATAAAAGCGTTTCATATATCAGCTTGTCAATGGTTGCGGACACCACCGGTTTCCGCAACCAGCACCGAATATACGAGCAAGGCAATTGCTACACCCGCGAAAACGCTATTTACCGATACTTTTTTCTGCGTGTCGCTTGAAATGTTGTAAAACCTGGCTGCAGAATTCCTCCTGTTCCCTGATCGATGGTCGTGAGTCAGGCTGAAAGGTTTCGCTGATTGATGTTTCATTGCCACGCGCAATGAACGCAATGACTGACTGGCGCCGGTCATCACCTGTGTACTCGAGCAGGAGATTGGGAACCACCTTATCATATTTTCCCTTGAAATCAAAACCTTCAGAAGAGTCTTTCTTTTCCATGCGGAAGAAAAACTTGCCTCCTTCGGTCGGGTCATTTTCCGCAACGGGGCAATGCCAGTCTTCGGATGGCTTGTTCCATTGTTTGATGTCTTCCGGATTGTGCCAGGTCTTCCAGCAGTGCTCAACAGGCGCGTGAACGAGGAGTTCAACTGTAATAGGTTCCAGCATATCGTTTGTCATTTAAGTATGGCGGTAAATCAGTATCTGTGTCAAGTTACTGAATTTATTGGTTCAGGAAGGATACTGATCCCAGGGGAATGGGGATGCTGCAATTTAAGATCAGGATTCCGGATCGGCACTGAAAGTCCTCGCTAACAGTTAATTGACAGAAGCAACCCGAAAGCGGGGATGGAAAATCAGGACCGGTCATTTATCCAACGTAAAAAATCACCGCCGCAGACTCTTTTGCTGCCAGTGCATAAAAATCTTTCAATGTGTCAAAATGCTCAAGCAGGTATTCGAGCATGTCCCCATCGTCCCAGCCTTCGGGATAAATGCCTGCTTCGTTCATGGCATCAGGATCAAACCGGTCGGCAAGGTCTTCGCGGTCAATGGCCGAAAGCTCCTTGCTCAGCTGAGCCACCTCTTCCGGGTTCACATAATTAGCCGGGCCGTAACCCAGGTCCTGGTCCTCATCGATTACGCGTTCACTGTTAAAGATTTTTGCCAACCCGCCTTTCGGGTCATCCGCTATCCCGGATCCGGTGAGGATATACAGCAGTCCTTCCCATGACTTATCGACGTCTGCCATATCCGGATCACCCTGGTACCATGCGTCCAGGCGTTCCTGCAAAAGGGTGCTGTTGCGGACATAGGTCCGGAGGTCTTCGGTAGAAACTTTTAGAAAGTAGCCGATCATGCTCATAACATAATATTCTTGAAGTGAGGGATTGGCTTCAAAGGTAATAACAGGATCGATGAAAGAAAGCCCGAAGTAAATTTCATAAAAACTCACTTTAAGAATAGCTCTGCATCAACCTGAACCCGCTCAAACCCGGACCACCCCAGCGGTTCAGGCAACTGCTGCCGGCTGAATTCAATATGCACCACCCGGCGGCGCTGATGATTGGTAGTGCGTCCTGAGGAATGGAGTAGTAAAGGCCTCATGATCATAATTCCCCCGGCCTTCACTTCACATATATCTTCCGTTTCCTCCTTCCAGTCGATCGTTTCGGGGCGGTACACTCCTTTTTTATGTGAACCTGCTACCACCTTCAACGCACCGTTCTCCGCAGTCGCGGTGTCCAGGTGAACACGAATGGTAAAATTATCAGCCAGGAGTTCAACGGGCGCCTGCACGGCGAACTGATCTTTTTTCACTGTCCATGGTCCGAAACCGTTTACCTCGTGTCGTTCCTTCACCGAGATCGTCAGGTCTTGATGATAAGCAACAAACCAGTTCGATTCATTCGGTTTGTCAAAATAAATTGATTTCACAACAAAATAACCTTGGCCAAAATTGTCCAGGATAATGTTACGAAGCCGCTCATTGAACAGAACGGGTACTGCTTCAGGGATCACGCGAAAAAACTGGCGAATAGCAAACAGGTCACCAGTCTTGCGGAACAATTCGTTGTCCGGTCTGGAGGTTTCAATGACGGATGACAACAACGCCAGCTCCTCACCGGAATAAATCTCGGGCAGGACAGCAAAACCTCGTTCTTCGATCTCTTTACTGATGTTCATCTTCCTTTGTTTCCGGGACTACTAGGTGTGTTGAAGTGTTTTCTTCAGTCAACATTCCTGATGCTTCAGACTGCTTCCGCAACAGGAATGGCACAATCCTTTTTCGTTCACCGATCAGCAGGAATGCAATGATGATCCGTATCGCCGAGAAAATCACAGGCGACCAGTCCGGTTTGACCGTGGTGTAAAATTCATTCTGGTTCATGGTAGAATAAATATCCCTTATAATATAAGGTATCTCTCCGAGCAGGATCAGGAATGCAACCACGATGAGGGCAATGTGGATGATCGATTCTGACGATATGTTCAACTGGAAAGTCGATTCGGCAAAATGCTTGTCAAGCGAAAACTTCGAAACCAATTCATCAGGTTTAAATATCAGCCAGTAGGCAATCCCAAGTACGAGCAGTAAGCTTGCAACGGTAATAAACAACGACATGAAACCCATTGATGCATCATAATCCGTAAAAGAAGAAATGACAATGGCGACCAGTTGCATCATTTGGGTGACAAGTTGCTGCAGCAGGAGAATACCAAGAACTTTGAGGATAATAACAAATAACGAACGAGGTGTCATAATGATGGTGGTGGTTTGAAGTAGATCAGGTTCCAACTTTGTCGACTGGCCGGAATCGCAGTCCGCTCCAGGTATCATCGATTGAAATAGCGGTCACGGTCGTGATTCCATATTCTTCCCCGGTAACGCGAAGGGTATCGCGGTTGATGTCGGTTTTGATGCCTGATTTGCCCTTAGGATAAGCAAACCATAACACGCTGTCGGGTTCAAGCTTTTTCAACTGTTTTTTGAGGAAGTCCGTGTACTCCTTACTGTTGTTTACAAAGACAAGTGTATCG
>SDZZ01000716.1 GCA_004173255.1 Chitinophagaceae bacterium
CAATACGATGGCGTCTTCGAGTGTTCCCGATGCATCACGCCATCACACCCTCACAAACCTGATCACCTCCTCCAACCCCACTCAACCCGGTGCTCAACGTACCCTCTACCCGAATGACGAGACCCTCACCAACCTCCTTGCTTCCCGATCGAGACTCGAGATCCCTTACACAAGGGTAGGCTCAAGTGGATCGGATTTTATCGTCATCAATCCCTTACGGATGCTGGGATGTATGGGTGAAGAGACGAGGAAAGGTTATCAGAAGGATGTGGAAGGGACTGAGCGGCGGATCAAAGTTGCCAGGAATGATTTTAATGAATCGGTGGCGACCTATAATCAGTCAGTCCGCGCATTCCCCGGCAGCTTAGCCGCCAAAATATTTGGATTCCGGGCTAAAGAAGGTTTTGCGGCTGTGTCCGGTGCTGAAAATCCGGTCGAGATCAAATTTTAAATTGTCATATGGCCTTTTCATTTCTCAGGAAGAAGAAACATTTTTTTACCCAGGAGCAGGAGGCGCGGATTGTAGAATCAGTGCGCGTGGCCGAACGCCGCACCAGTGGCGAGGTCCGCGTGTTTGTGGAAAGCCATTGCAGGTACATGGATGCGATTGACCGGGCGGCGGAAATTTTTTTCCAGCTGAAAATGGAAAAGACGGACGACCGGAATGCCGTACTGGTTTATATCGCTTTAAAAGACCGGCAGCTGGCAGTGTTTGGTGATGAGGGAATCCATAACAAGGTAGGTTCTGAATTCTGGAACAGGGAAGTGGGAGTAATGATTGAGAAATTCAACCGGCAGGATTACGCAGCGGGTATCAGTAGCTGCGTGGCCGATATTGGTGAAACCCTGCATTTCCATTTCCCATTCGATAAGGACACGGATAAAAATGAATTACCCGATGACATAGTCTTCGGTAAATGACGAGCATGAACAAATCCCTTTTAGCTTTTTTTGTACTTCTTATTTTAGCGCTGCCGGCAACTGCGCAGAAGTTTGCCGAGCGTCCCAATCCACCCCGGCTTGTCAATGATCTGACCGGCAAACTGCTCACCGGTGAACAGGTCAGCGCGCTGGAAGCAAAGCTGGTGGCGTATGACGACAGTACCTCCAACCAGATAGCTATCGTAATCGTGGATGACCTCAAAGGATATTCAGCCGCGGACTTTGCAATTGGTGTGGGACGGGACTGGGGAGTAGGTAACAAGAATTTTGATAACGGAATAGTGGTGCTTATTTCCACAGGCGGAGGTGCCGGTAAGCGGGATGCATTTATTGCACCGGGTTACGGACTGGAAGGTGTGATCACCGATCTTACTGCTGACGCCATCATTGATAACGAACTGGTGCCCGGATTGAAAACCGGTAACTACTATGGTGGGCTAAATTCCACTGTCGACGCGCTTATTGCGGCGGCGGCAGGAAAATACAAAGCGCCCGCTGATTACCGCAAAAAGAAAGGCAATGGTGTTAATCCCATGGTCATCATCATTCTTGCCGTTGTACTCATCTCCCTCTTTTCAAGAGGCGGCGGTGGTGGTGGCATGGTATCGCGAAGGGGTTATACTGGCTGGGGTGGTGGCTTTGGCGGCTTTGGAGGTGGTGGGTTCGGCGGTGG
>SDZZ01000211.1 GCA_004173255.1 Chitinophagaceae bacterium
CCGCACTACTTGACTTTAAAAAATCAGGCAAGTTCGTAATCGCCCACGGCGATGTAATGACCCAGTCAGCTTACAGCATTGCGAACGCAGCTGATAAAATATACGTAAGCCCGCTGGGCTTTATGGAGTGGACGGGATACAATCTCGATTACCTGTTCCTGAAAGGGGCGTTGGACAAACTCGAAATACAACCACAGATTTTTTATGCCGGGAAATTCAAAAGCGCCACTGAGCCACTGCGTGCGGAACAGATGACACCGGAGAATAAACTGCAGACATCGGTATGGCTGAATGACCTCTACAACGACCTGCTGTTAAAAACAGCAGAAGCCAGGAAGGTGGATACTGCCACACTCCATCGCCTGGCCAACGAAGCCAGCATCCGCACAGCTGCCGACGCAGCCTCTTATAAACTGATCGACGCCGTGAAATATGATGACGAGGTAAAGGATGAAATAAAGACTATACTCAACATCGACAAGTACAAAAAAATAAATTTCGTTACGCTCGAGGATTACGCCGGGCCAATGCCCTTCTCAAAAGCTGGTAACGAAAAGATCGCACTCATATTTGCCGAAGGCGATATCGTTGATGGTAAATCGGGTTCTGATAATATCGGTTCGGAAACCTACCGCAACCTGATCCGGAAGGCAAGGCTCGACAAAACGATCCGTGCCATCGTACTCCGGATCAATTCGGGTGGAGGCAGTGCGCTGGCAAGTGAAAATATCTGGCGTGAACTGTCACTGGCAAAAAAAGAAAAACCGGTCATCGTCAGTTTTGGTGACGTGGCAGCATCGGGTGGGTATTATATTGCAACGGGGGCAGACAGCATCTTTGCCCTGCCCACTACCATTACCGGTTCCATCGGGGTGTTCAGCGTACTACCCAACTTCGGTTCCTTCTTCAAAAACAAACTCGGTGTTACGTTTGACGGGGTTAAAACGGCTGAACATGCGGATGCTCTCACCGTAGTGCGGCCACTGAACGAAAAGGAACGGGATCTGATGCAGGCCAATGTAAATATGATTTATGCCCAGTTCAAACAACGGGTGGCTGAAGGACGCAAACTCGACACTGCTTACGTGGACAGCATCGCCCAGGGCCGGGTATGGACCGGCCTCCGCGCAAAGGAGATCGGGCTGATTGACCGTTTCGGCGGACTGGAAGACGCTATCCGCTCGGCAGCATCGATGGCGAAACTAAGCAGCTACTCCATTTATGAATACCCCGAACCAAGGGGTATGCTGCAGCAGTTGTTTGGCAGCAATGACCCGCTCGGTTATGATGATAAAATGAAATCGGAGATCGGGTCCGACAATTATAAAATTTACCAGGAACTGAAAAGGCTGCATGAAATGACCGGATCGGTACAGGCGCGACTGCCTTTCCAGTTTCTTGTGCGATAAAATTTTTTAACCGTACGTTTGCTCACCAATTTTAATGAATGTCGAACCACTATAGTCAGTCCAAAGCGCTCTGGGCCATTGTCAGGGCGAGTTTCAAGGCGATCTTCGCGCAACCGACCTCTGTTGTTTTCAGTTTGCTCTTCCCGATCATTTTTATCCTCATTTTCGGGGCATTCGGCAATGAAGGAATCCCGGTACAACGCATCGCGCTGGCGCCTGGCAGTGACACCACCAATGCAGTGATCGACAGCCTGAAATCAAAAAACTTTATCCGCTTTTCTTACTACGCCGATACAGCCGTGATGCGGAAGGACCTGTTAAAAGGCAAACTCACCAGCATTATTAATATCACCCCTGTTGGTGATACTGCTTCGCAACGTTTCCTGGTCAGTGTGCGCTCCACTTCGGCCAGTGGCAGCACCTTCTTCCTGTTCCTCCAGAACCTCGAGAATACCATCCTGAAATCGGAAGTGGCATCAACAGGCCAGCGTAAATTTATCGTTAAACCCGAAGTAAGTGAAGGGCAGCAATACCGTCAGATTGATTTTGTGTTGCCCGGACAGCTGGGGTTCTCCATTCTTTTCTCCACCTTGTTTGGAATTGCGTTTACCTTTTTTACCCTTCGGGAACAACTGGTGCTGAAACGCTTTTATGCATCGCCGGTCCGCCGTATCAACATCCTGCTGGGAATTGGAACCAGCCGGTTATTTTTCCAGCTGATGAACGTGGTGGTACTGATCCTTTTTGGACATTTCTTCCTCGACTTTACCCTGCAGCATGGTGCCGTCACATTTGTGGAAATGGTGCTGTTCGCCATTTTTATGTTGTTTTTGCTGATGGGGGTTGGACTGATCTTCGCCAGCATCGCCAAGACCGATACATCGATCCCGCTGCTCATCAACCTGTTTGGATTTCCGCAGATGTTGTTATCGGGTACGTTTTTTCCGATCTCGGTTTTCCCGAAATGGCTGCAGGATATCTGTAACATCCTGCCGCTGACACAATTTAATAATGGCATGCGGAAAATCTCTTTCGATGGGCTCCACCTGTGGGATTGCTGGAAAGAGATTGGCATACTTGGTTTGTGGATGATCCTGATCTATGCAATCGTAGCGCGTGTGATCCGGTGGAATTAATTGTATAAATCATGACAAAACTTCTCCGACTGGCCTTCATCAGTTTAATCAGCCTGTTCCTGGTAGTGCTGGTTATTTCCCTGTTTATTCCCTCACACGTGCGGATTTCAAGGGCAAAGGAAATTATGGCCCCCGTTGATTCCGTCCGGGTGCTGCTCAATAACCCGCGCAACTGGCAGGCCTGGTACCCCAACCTCGATTCAGCCGAACTGTTTGTTGAAAACGGGGTGACCCGGGGTGTGTACTCGCAGAAAAATGGTTACCGCAAACTGGTGCTCGATTCAATGTCCGACGCGGAGATTAAAACCCTGTATATAGTCGAAGGCCGCAAGCCGGTTACTTCCGGGTGGACCCTGCATCATTCGGATGGGCCGCGGGAAGTGGTCACGGTGCAATGGTATATGGACTTCCAATTGCGCTGGTATCCCTGGGAAAAATTTGCCAGCCTGGTGTTTGAAAAATCCTATGGTCCCATGATGGAGAAGGGGCTGACCAACCTGAAAAAACTGGCTGAATCTGACCGGCCATCACAAATCCATTAATACACTGGCTTGCAATTTGTAGGTTAGCAGCAAATTTTGTTATATAAAAAACTATTTATGAAATACGCATTGCTCCTTGTTCTCGCAGCCACTACGCTATTTACTGCATCCGCCCAGGATAAAAAGCCGGTGGCAAGTCCGCCAATGACTGCCAAAGAAACTATTTCAAGCGGCGCCACTGTTACGATTAATTATAGTGCCCCGTCGGTCAAAGGCCGCACGATTGGTAAAGACCTTGAACCAAAAGACGGCGCTGTATGGCGCACGGGTGCAAATAAAGCGACAACCTTTGAAGTAAGCCAGGACGTAACCGTTGAAGGCCAGGCACTGCCAAAAGGAAAATACAGCCTGTTTACCCTGGTCAACGGCGACGAATGGACCATCATTTTTAACAAAACGGCCGATCAGTGGGGTGCGTTTGATTACAAGGATGCCGATGATGCCCTCCGCGTTAAAGTGAAGGGAATGAAGGGTGCTTTTATGGAAAAGCTGACGTTTACCATTGCAAAAGATGGTAAGGTTGCGATGCACTGGGGCGACCATAAGGTTGATTTCACCGTTAAATAAACTGTATTCTGAAATAATCAAGGCCGTTTTCCCTGGGAAAACGGCTTTTTTTTGACCAACCCCGAGCAACGTTCGGGGCAAATGATTTGTCAACGGATTCAATTGATGGACCAGCAGCAACTAGTCAGGGATTGTCTTAAGGGTAAAATCCAGGCACAGCGCGAGTTGTACGATACGTACGCCGAGGGCATGCTGGGTGTCTGCTATCGGTATACCCGCTCGGTCCGCGATGCCGAAGACATCCTGCAGGAGGGGTTCATGAAGGTGTTCCTGCACCTCGGACAATACAAACAGGAAGGCGAACTGGGCGCCTGGATCCGGAGGATCATGGTCAACACCGCACTTAACTTCCTGAAACGGAACCGCAAATACCAGGAGGGCATGTTTTTTACCGAAGAATACCTGCACCCGGTGACTGACGAAGACCCGTCGCGCCGGATGGAAGCAAAGGAACTGGCCGACCTTGTTCGCCAATTACCCCAGGGCTACCAGGTCATCTTCAACTTACACGCTGTCGAAGGATACACACATGTTGAAATAGGCGAAATGCTTGGAATCAGTGACGGAACTTCCCGGTCGCAATACGCACGCGCACGGAAACTCCTGATCACGTGGATCAATCATTCCGCAGAAAAGAAAAAAGAGAATTATGCAGGGAAATAGATTTGAAGATGAAGTGCAGCGGTCGCTGGGCGGACTGAAAGTCCATCCAACTGCCGATGTCTGGAATAACCTGGAGAAGGCACTTCGGGCCAAAAAGAAAAGAAGGTTTATCCTGGTTTTCTTCACACTCGCCGGCTTCCTGCTGCTCGGCTCTGCCGGCTACTTCTTTTTTAACAACCAATCGAACGATGCGGTTGCGAATAACAATTCACTCACTGGTATAAATTCCGGTTCACCCGAAACAATTATTCCTGGCAAAACAAATAATCAACAGGCAACGGACACTTCGGCTTATGCACCGGCAACTGATCATCCATCCGCAACAACTGGTGCGCCAGTTAATAACGGGAAAAACGGGTTTGCTGGTAATGATGTGCCGAAAGCAACAAAGCAGGATGCCATCAACCTTGCACCCTCACCGGTCAAACGCAGCCAGCCTGAAGTAACAGTAACATCAACGGATAAAACAGCAACGGCAAAGTCATCGACAGTTAAAATATCGACGGACAAATCATCGACGGTAAAGTCTTCGACGGCAAAGTCATTGACAGTTAAAATATCGACGGACAAATCATCGACGGTAAAGTCATCTACAGTTAAAACATCAACGGACAAAGCATCGACGGTAATGTCTTCGACAGTTAAATCATCGACGGACAAAGTATCAATGGACAAAGCATCCACCGATAAACTATCAGCAGATAATAACGCAGATCATGCTGCCACAGCCGGCAGGAAGGAAAACAAAAGTGCATTGAGCGATGCAGGTAAGACTGTTACGGGGACACCAGTTACTTCCCGGATGCCAGGCAACACGTCAGCCACAACCACAACCAACCGACCGCAGCCAGCTGCGGACATCATAAAAGATTCCATGAAAACAAACGCTGGCAGCAGCGTTAGTGCTACGGCATCACCAGGTACAGCATCGGGCGGGAGTGTTCCTGCCACAGTACCACTAACCGGCCCATCCGACAGCACGGTTCTCGCTAAAGCATCATCAGTTGCAACATCCGACAGCAGCGTTGCTGCTGCGGCAACAGTCGCAAAAATTAAAAAGCCATCGGTGCCCAAATGGCAGTGGGTGGGCTCCGTTTCCGGCGGTCTGGGTAATCTCGGCAAAATGAAAACAAGCAAACCTTCGATGGATGTTACCGTGCTCGATAACCCGGTATTCCTGGCTCCATCCAATGCCCCGGGTATCCCGACCAATGCGGCAGCCATCCTGCCTCCATCTGAAAGCCACGCCGGGTTTGCTTTCCAGGTGTCGGCCGGACTCAAGTACAAGCTGACCCGCCGTTCCTCTTTGTTCGCCGGACTGATGTACACATTCAGCAGCAACCAGATCAGCGTTGGTGAATACCGCAACATTGCACAGCAGCAAAGCTACTCGCCGGCATACAACACTACCACGAGGGCCTATACCGGTTATCCCGATAAATCATTTACCGATAAGTACCATATCATCTCACTTCCCTTGAAGTACCAGTTCATCATCAACCCGGCATCTGCCCTGAAGGTGCAATGGAATGCCGGCCTGACCCCCGGTTACCTCGTTGCAAGCGACGCACTGGTTTATTCACCTTCGCTGGGCGGAAGTTACTCGCATGACAAATCGGTATATAACCGTTTCCGCCTGGGCGTGGGAACCGGCTTTGACCTGCTGATGGGTAAAGGAACAGGTCTGCGCTGGTCGGTGGGACCAGAAGTCTCCATGTCCCTTCGCAGGCTTTCCGATAACCTGTACGACAACCAGCAAAACATGTATTACGGCGGATTGACCGGACGTATTTACTTCGGGAAATAGTCAGGTGCAACGCTTTTGTTAAAGCCGGTGTCAGGATTTCAAACCACTTGCCATGACCCGAAACTTTACCAACCTGCTACTGGCCTGCGGCCTGTTTGCCCTGCCCGTTTTTTTTACCGCCTGCATCCAGGATGAGTGCATATCAAAAAGGACTTTCCGGCTCTACACCCCGGTTATGAAAAACCAGGCTGAAGTGCGCAATGATGTTGTCAGCTCTGCTCCGAGGGACGTCATTAAACCCGGCAAAATATACCTGCTGGGAAATTACATCCTGCTCAATGATGTTGACCGTGGCATACATGTAATCGATAACAGCGATCCGTCATCGCCCAAAAATGTATCGTGGATCGATATTCCCGGCAATATGGACATGGCTGCAAAAGGAAACATGCTGTATGTTGACTTTTACAGCGAACTGCTGGCCATCGATATGACCGATCCGCTCAACGTGCACGTGGCAGGATATAAACCAGATGTTTTTCCGGTCCGCTACTACACCAGTACCATCGCCTCGGGCGACGAACAGATTGTTGCGGACTGGATCATACGGGACACCACTATCAACGACTGGTGTGATATTGACCAGAGCGGCGGCAATCCCGTCATCTTTTCCAGCAATGTATTCTCTCAGGATATTTCAGCTTATAACTCGACGGGGTCGCAATCCAACTCAGGACCACAGGGCGTCGGCGGATCCATGGCACGTTTCACCGTCAGCGGTAATTTCCTGTATACCGTTTCGATCAATTCGCTTTCGGCTATTGATATCAGCAATCCGGCTGAACCGGTATCAAAAAGCGTTACCCGCCTTGCATACGGAACTGAGACAATCTTCCCTTTCAACAATGAATTATTTATCGGCTCTCAGACAGGCATGTATCGATTCGACCTGGGCAATCCCGCACAACCACGCGAGATAGGCCTGTTCAGCCACGTCCAGAGTTGTGACCCGGTGATTGCTGATGAAAAATATGCGTATGTCACGCTTCGCTCGGGCAATAGTTGCCAGGGCTTCAGTAACCAGCTGGATATTATTAACCTTGAGCAGGCTAATGCAAATGATCCGTTCCAGCTGCTCGTTACCCATCAGATGACCAACCCGCACGGACTGGGAAAAGACGGTGATCTCCTGTTCATCTGCGACGGCCCGGACGGCCTGAAGGTTTTCGACAGCAAAGACATTTATCATCTCCGGCACCTGAAAACTATCCCGATGGAAGCGCATGATGTGATCCTGCATAATAAACGCGCACTGGTCATCGCCAAAGATGGTGTCTACCAGTTTAATTATGCAAATCCGGCCAATATCAGCCTGCTGAGCAAAGTGAACCTGCAAAAATTCTGACTATGCGATACCTGTTACTTGCTTTCCTGCTGATGCCGGTGTTCGCATCTTCGCAGGACCAGGTATTGCCTCTATCCCGGTGGCGGACAACTATTGCCGCCGGTGTCACCATCGGTGAAAGTTTTTCAACACCCATGGTGCAGGCAGGCACAGGTTTAC
>SDZZ01000717.1 GCA_004173255.1 Chitinophagaceae bacterium
TCCAGGACCAGGATTCCCATTGCAGGGATAGAATAGCTTCCGGATATGTCCGGAGTAATGGTGGTTTCACTGATCACATCGGCATCTAATGAAGTTGCCGTAATCAATCTCGCTGTTGAAACTGTATAGCCTGTAATACCATTAACTTTAAACGTAACTCCATTGATCTTATCTCTATTAACAGCAACTACATTTAACCTGGACAAATCGGCAGACATGAATGCACCTGACCGGACTGAATAAAGAATACCATCTGTTGCAACAGGAGAAAATGGGAATGATCAGTGCGGCGGAATTAGAAAACAGACTGAACTATCTGAAGACCGTAGATGCAAAAGAGCAGTTCCGAAAGTATATGTATCAGCCGGCAGAGAACCGCCAGTATTTTCTGAATCTGAACGGCGGTTCGTCTCAACATACCTGGATCGCATCTTTGGGTTATGATGACAATACGGGAAATCTGGGTGAAAGCTATCAGCGAACAACCGCGCGCCTTCAGAATAAATGGAAAGCGAGTGACCGTTTCAGTATGGTTTTCGGCGGGCAGTTTACCGATTCGGAAACCGCAAGCGGTAAAATGGGGTTTGGCAATATTGTCATGAAGTACGGTACGGCGGTGCCCTATATGGAATTCGCCGACGCGAACGGAAACCCTCTTGCCGCAGCAAAAACTTATAATCAACGGTATAAAGAAACCCTCAACGCCTCCGGTTTGCAGGACTGGAATTATTATCCGCTTACCGACTGGAGAAATGACCGCGCAGAAAGCAGACTGCAGGAAATTATTCTGAATTCGGGCATCACGTACCGGATTCTGAACGGTCTGGAAGCGGAGGTGAAGTATCAGTATCAGCGTCAGCAGGCTGATGATCTGAATGATCACGGTAAAAACAGTTATTATGCGCGCAATTATGTGAACAGTTTTGCTCAGATTGCCGACGATGAAAGTATCCGCTTTATTGTTCCGAAAGGCGGTATCCGGGATTACTACGAATCGCTGACGGAAGTTAACAATCTCCGGGGTCAGCTTAACTATAACAAAACCTGGGGCAGGCATTTGGTGAGTGCTTTAGCGGGAAGTGAAATGCGCGAAGCGAAGATTAATTCAAAAAGCCAGCGGTACTACGGGGTGGATGAAAACAATCTTAACACCGGAGCGGTAGATTATGTGAACCCCTACCCGATGCTGGTAACAGGTTTTGACGAATACATTCAGAAGTCGGAATCCATCGGTGGCCGTAACACGCGTTTTGTGTCACTTTTTGCAAACGGCGCCTATACTTTTGATCATAAATATACGGTGTCGGGAAGTATAAGGAGGGATGCGAGCAATCTTTTCGGACTGCGCACGAATGATCAGTGGAATCCTTTCTGGTCGGCAGGTGCCGCATGGGAAATGGCAAAAGAAAACTTTTTTCCGACGGGCTTACTGGGTTCTCTGAAACTTCGCGGTTCCTATGGTTTCAACGGAAATATCGACCCGGCAATGGTGGCCGTAAGTACCATTGCGTATGACGGCGATTACTCGGTGTATACCGGAAGTGCAACGGCGAGGTTCGACAATTACTACAATCCGAAACTGCGGTGGGAAACTTCGGGCATGCTGAATGC
>SDZZ01000718.1 GCA_004173255.1 Chitinophagaceae bacterium
GCATACGTGTGGCGTCTATCATCCCTGAGAAAATGGATGCCTACCCGTGGCGGGGACACATGGGGCTTCATTTAGTAGATGAGGTAGCAAAAATCATAAAAGCCAGCCGTACCACCCTGATATTTACCAATGTGAGAGCGCAATGTGAGTTGTGGTTTCAGGCATTGCTCGAAAAATATCCGGAGTTTGCCGGCGATATGGCCATGCACCACGGGAGCATCAGCAGGGAAACCCGACAGTGGGTGGAACAGGCAGTGCGCGATGAACAGCTGCGTGCCGTAGTCTGCACTTCGAGCCTTGACCTTGGCGTCGATTTTGCGCCTGTAGAGACAGTCGTACAAATTGGCGGACCCAAAGGCGTAGCCCGTTTCCTGCAGCGGGCGGGGCGTAGCGGGCACCAGCCGGGTAAAGAGAGTGTAATATACTTTCTGGCAACGCACGCTATAGAACTTGTGGAGGCATCTGCCCTTAAAAGGGCGGTTAAGGAAACGGTGGTTGAAGACAGGATTCCGTATCTCAACAGTTGGGACGTGCTTGTGCAGTACCTTGTAACCCTTGCAGTATCTGACGGCTTTAACCCTGATCAGATCTATAAAGAGGTTAAAAAAACATTCTGCTACCAGGCAATGACTGAGGATAACTGGGCATGGATACTCAATTTTATCACTAAAGGAAGCCAGAGCCTCCAGGCTTATGACGAATATAAGAAAGTGGACATTGAGCCCGATGGGATCTACAAGGTTAACAGCAAAGCGGTCGCACTACGCCACCGTATGCAGATGGGCACCATTGTAGGCGATGCGATAATGAACGTAAAGTTTCTCGGGGGCGGTTATATCGGCAGCATTGAGGAGTGGTTTATTTCGAAACTGAATCCGGGAGATGTGTTTATTTTTGCCGGACGCAAGCTGGAACTGTACCGGACTAAAAATATGGAAGTGTTGGTCCGGATGGCTAATCCGAAGGCAAAGGCACAGCACGCAAGTTGGATGGGAGGACGTATGACGCTCTCTGCACAGATGAGCGAATTGTTGCGGCAGGAACTATACGCAGCAAATACCGATACTATGTCGCCCGAAATGCACGCGCTTGCGCCAATGTTTAAAAGGCAGCGAAAGGAATCGATAGTACCCAATGCCGACGAGTTTTTAATTGAAACATTCAAGACCCGCGAGGGCTATCATGCCATTTTCTATCCTTTCGAAGGTAGGTTTGTGCACGAGGCACTAGCCAGCGTCATGGCCTATCGAATAAGCCTCCTCACCCCCATTACCTTCTCACTTGCTTATAACGACTACGGTTTTGAACTTTTAAGCGATCAGGAGATAGACATGCAGCAGGTACTGGACAATAATATGTTTACCCCGGAATATCTGCATCATGACCTTCAGCAAAGCCTTAATGCAACGGAGATGGCGCGACGTAAATTCCGCGACATATCTGTTATTGCCGGGCTTGTTTTTACCGGATATCCCGGGAAAGTGGTTAAGACAAAGCATTTACAAAGCGGGTCGCAGCTTATCTTTGAGGTTTTTCGCGACTATGAGCCTGATAATTTGCTTTTCCAGCAGGCCTACCGCGAAACTTTCGAGCACCAGTTAGAAGA
>SDZZ01000719.1 GCA_004173255.1 Chitinophagaceae bacterium
GCACGGCTCGTGGAACGCATCCAGACCGGTAGGCTTCAAGGTCCAGCGCATCCTGTTTGAAAACGGGACGGCCGTTGGGACAGAGGATTTCCTGACCGGCTTTTTAAAACCCGGCTTTCCCATCTTCCACAGAAAGACCAGGTTCGGCAGGCCCGCAGGGCTGACCGTAACCCCGCAGGGCGTGCTCTACGTCTCGGACGATGCCAACGGAGTAATTTACGCAGTCAGAAAAACAAGATAAGATGAAAACCAGATATATATTCACACTGACAGCAGCCATACTGATCTATGGCTGCGTTTCACAGCAACCGACCGAGCGCATCGAGTTCATGGCCGATGAGGCCTACCCAGAGGGCGTTGCCTTCGACAGCACTGCTAATGTCTACTATGTAAGTTCGGCAAGGCTTGGCACCATCGGAAAAGTTACCCCACAGGGTACCTACTCTGTTTTTTACGCCGACAATACCTTGAAGTCAACCTATGGTGTAAAAGTTTACGGCAACAAGCTACTCATAGCGGCTGGGGATGCCAACTACAGCAAGTTCACTTCGCCCGATACGCGCACCAAAATGGCAAGGCTGCTTTCCATTGACAGCCAGTCGGGGAAAAAATTGATGGACGTAGACCTATCGAAACTTTTACCCGGCAAACATTTTCCGAACGATATCGCAGTTGATCCGCAGGGCAACATCTACATTACCGACAGCTTTGCCCACGGGATCTATAAGGTAACACCAGAGGGAAGGGCGAGCGTATTTGCCAGGGACAAAATGTTCGAGACCATGGGCGTTGGCCTCAACGGTATCGTCTACCACCCCGATGGCTTTCTGCTGGCCAGCAATACCGGTACAGGACAGGTCTATAAAATCGACATCAAAGATCCAACGAAGGTGACCAAGGTGCAGCTAGACCAGTATTTCCTTGGGGCAGACGGACTGCTGCTTGATGACAACAACCACCTGACCGTGGTGGTGAACGGTGGGAATGATAAGATTTTCCGCCTGGAAAGTACAGATGGCTGGCAAAGCGCAATTCTTTCGGCCAGCACGCTTGCCTCGGATAGGTTCACCTATCCCTCGACCGCGACCAGGTTTCAAAACAGTACCTGGATCATGAATGCCAAGTTTTCGGAACTGGTTGATTCCAACAGCGTACCATCAAAAAACTTTGCCATCCAAAAGGCAGTGTTCAAACCACTGCCCAAACCAAGGGACTAAAAAATTAAAAAAATAAAGGCTGGAATTTTTCCAGCCTTTTTCTTTATTGTCCAACGATCATCAGTTGTGAACCACCTGCTCATCGGTGTAATAGGCTATCCTTCCACCTATCTTCTCCGATTTTATCACAGCCTCCGTTGGAGACTTCTTGATCTGTGCCCCATGCACTTTCATCGCATCACGAAGTTTGCCGTGAAGCTCATCTCCATTTTCCCTTGAAATAACTTGAATTGCTTCCTTTAGCAGGGAGCCTAGACTTTCGTAGAGTTTTTTGACTTTTGGCTTTGGAATAGCAGAGGCAATGGAAAAAGGCGAAAGTTTTGCGTCCCACAAAATCTCATCGGCATACGAATTACCGATCCCGCGCACCTTCTTTTGGTCCATTACC
>SDZZ01000212.1 GCA_004173255.1 Chitinophagaceae bacterium
TATTTTACTGCATTGGTCAGCAGGTTAATTACCACCTGCTCCATCCGCAGGGCGTCAGCCATTACGCTAACCGACGGAATGTCGTTGTTGAATTCGATGCGGTGGGAAGTTTGCCCCTGCTGCACTATCTCAATTGCATTGCTGATAAAATCCTGCGCTATGTTCTGCGTTTTTGCAATTTCCAAGCGCCCTGCCTGCGACTTTGCGAAGTCGACCAACTCAACCAGCAGTGTTGTCATCCGATTGATCTGCCGGTCTGCCTTCTGCAGCAACTCGGGCGTCCGTTCGGGAACCTCTGAAATCAATTGCACGCAGGCCTTGATGCCCGCAAGCGGCGTGCGAAGCTCATGGCCAAGTAAACCGATAAAGTCATCCTTATACATATTGGATTTCTGAAGCTCCATGTTCGCAATCATCAATTTTGCCTCAGTAGCTACCTGCAGCGAAATATCCCTGGCAATTTTTGACGCCCCGATTATTTCGTTATTCTTATTTCTGACGGGTGATATGGTCAGGGATATATCAATTTCGGTTCCATCCTTCCTCCTTCTTTTTGTCTGGAAATGATCAATCCGGTTGCCATTGATAATTTCCCTGATAATCACATCCTCTTCACTTAGCCTGTCTTCCGGCAAAAGAATGCTGATGTGTTTTCCCAGCACCTCTTGTTCTTCATAGCCAAACAACCGCTTCGCCGCCGCATTCCAGCTGGTGATGATCCCCTGCAAGGTTTTACTGATTATGGCATCATCCGACGACTCGACAATTGCTGCAAGCATCGCCTGTCTGAATTCAGCATCCTGGTAGCCTGGAACCTGGTTTTGAATCATACGGCAATATAAATAAAATAAGTACGATTTTTCTTCTTAAACTGGCTGTACCCCGGTACCTGTTGCATCACCAATTTCATATTTAAGTATTAACACCGATTGAAAAAGAACAGGCGTCG
Source organism: Chitinophagaceae bacterium (assembly GCA_004173255.1). GTDB lineage: Bacteria > Bacteroidota > Bacteroidia > Chitinophagales > Chitinophagaceae > JBEVJC01. The sequence goes on from SDZZ01000212.1 coordinate 950, forward strand.
ATCACCTCTTGCATGGCTCCATTCTACCGGAGCCCTCGCTCAGGAGAAACCCGATTTCAGGATTTTCCTGAATACATTGGAAGATTACCGGGTTTGCAACTGCGGATTAACCGGGCTTGCAGATACCGGATTTGGTTTCTATATTTGGTTTCCTGTAAAACCAAAAAACCAATATCATGAAAAAGACCGGAACCGCCTTCCTGGCTATCGCTATGCTCCTTGGCGTAACCTTCCTCACCAGTTGTTCCAAAGATAATGACACGAACAGCGAACCTTCCAACTCACAACAGATTACCGGCACCTGGAAATTATCTGAAGTAGTCGATGCATACAATATGATGGGTACCCCCTACAGCGAAACCACTGAATTTACCGATGGTGAAACGATGGAGTTCAAGACGGACGGTACAGTTGTGGCCGTCGTTGATGGTGACACCTACACAGGTAACTGGACCGTTACCGGCAACAAGGTATTTATTACCGGAACCGGGCTGGTCGACTTCCCTGCGGGATATGACATCAAACTACTTACCAGTGCCGACTTCCATTTATATTATAAAGTGGAGGATGGAACCGTTACGGCAGAACGCACACTCAAAATGAAAAAATAGTTTATAGCAGCTCAGATCATAGCTGTTCCGTGTCTACGGGATAGCTTTTTTATTTTTCAGGTGCCCATTCAACCACCACTTTTATATCACCCGCACCGTGGTTATGGATGGACTCGCCAAAATTCTGGTAAGCCACCCTGCGCGTGATCAGCTGTTGCAAAACGCCAGGCCATTTATTATTGCCTTCCCTGAGGTAACCGATGCCCATCCGGAAATGTTCGATGCTGGCGTTTACACTGCCAACCACCAGCTGGTTTTTCAACACCAGTTGTTTCATCAGGTCGGAGGCCGCCACTGTTGCAGGCCGGTTACCTGATGGTATCCCGGTTGCCACATATACCGCGTTGACAGCAAGTACATCGATCAGGTTAACCTGCAACTCTGCCACACCAGCCGCTTCAAACACCAGGTCCACTTCGCCTACTTTATCATCGAAGTCCATTACCGGCACATTCCTGCCATCCACATACCTGCCTCCGATGGCTTTCAGCAACTGCGGCCGTAAGGTATTCTCCTCCACCACATCCAACCCGATTACTTCTGCCCCCTTCAACCGCAGGGCAATCGCTGCAAGTAAACCGATGGCGCCGATACCGGCAACCAGCGCCGTTTTACCCTGCAGCCAGTTGTCAGTGTTGGTAAATTCACCAAGTCTGGCCGACTGGATCTTTACGGCTTCGTCAATTGCTTTAGCCGCAACCGACATGGGTTCACCCAGCACACCAATGGACATAATTTCCTCCGGTACCGGTATAAAATACTTTTGCTCATCCACCACGTATTCCGACTGGAAGCCATCGGCTGCCTTGATTCCCCGTTCGGTGTAGTCGCCGGTAAAACACATGTCACTCCGTTCATGCATACAGGCTTCACATCTTCCGCATCCGCGCCTGACCGAAAACAGGCCATGTTCACCGACACGGATACCTTCCACCTCCTTTCCTGTTTCGACTACCACGCCAAACATTTCATGACCAATTACCAGGCGGTCCTTACCCAGCGGCGCATCGGACCGGCCACCTTCCACCTGCTCGCGGTCAGTACCGCAGATACCCACCTGTAACACCCTGATCTTTACCTGGCGCGGCCCGGTGATCACCGGCTCTTCGATATCGGTCAGTGCCACATCCTTTGTTCCCGGTTTTAAAGCGATAGCCTTCATAGTTGATTTTTATTTTTTTGAGAGGAACTCAAGCACCTCCTTTGTAAAAGCCGGCAGGTCAGATTTTTCCCGTGAAGCAGCAGGACCGCGTTGCCATTCGGGCTTGCGGGCTTGATGTCCATGTAAGCCATCTTTACCGGTTGTTCTTCGATGTGCAGTGTCAGGTACTGAACCGGCGCGGGGTATTGCACTGTCTGGGAAAACGAGTTATTGACCAGGAAAAGCAGGAAGCTGAACAGGAATGACCGCATGTTTGTACGTTTACAGTTTATTATTCAAACTATTTTCATGCCGGTTGTAAGGAATCAGCATTATGGCCGGACTAACCAGTAAACCCTGATTTTGAACGATCACGAACAGCGGCAAATATTTGATGAATGGTTCACCCGGTTAAAACCGCTGGTGTCAAAGATTGTCCGTGCTTTTGCCTTCACTGCTTCGGACCAGGATGACCTTTTCCAGGAAATAGCATTGCAGGTCTGGAAGTCGGTCCCCTCCTTCCGTAACCAGTCACTGGTTACCACCTGGCTGTACAGGATCGGGTTAAATACCGCGATCAAATGGTCACAAAAGGAAAAAAAACACCGGAGGTCAGCCGAACCCATTGAACAGCTGGAACACTTACTGCGGGATGAAACTGAAACGATGGATGACCGGATTGCATGGATTTATGAGGAGATCGCCCGGCTGGACGTGATAGACCGTTCAATTGCCTTGCTGCTGCTGGACGGACTCAGCTACAGGGAAATGTCGGCCATCGTCGGTATTTCCGAATCCAACGTGGGAGTCAAGATCAATCGAATCAAAAAGAAACTGACTGAAAAATCTAAAAATATCAACCATGGAATTTGAACAGCTCCAGAAAATCTGGATCGAAAAAAGAAATGAATCCTTTTTTGTTACCAGCCAGGATGCGATCCATGCAGCCATCAGGCGCAGACAAAAAAGTTCACAGCGGATAGCCGGTTTAAGCGAACTGGTCACCATCGTAGTCAACCTGCTATCCGGCGGCTTCATCTTAGCGTGGAACATCGGGGGCAAACAAAACAACTGGCTTTATTTTATCAGTGCGTGGATGCTCGGCACAGCCGCCTATGGAATTTATCATCGCTCCCGCCGGAAGGAGCTGGCACCACAAAATTCGGCGACTATGCGGGATCATCTGACGCAGGCATTACATTCCGCTACACATCAGGTTAAACTTTCAAGGCTGATGCGACTCAACATTATTCCCGTTGCAATCCTGACTTCCCTTGCCTTGTGGGGTTCGGGCAATTCCACCGGTCTCGTAATTGGCGCACCGGTATTTTTCCTTGCCTGTTTTTATTTCAGCGGATGGGAGCATCGGTCCTATGTACGCAGGAAAAAACAACTGGAGGTTTTACAGGATGCACTGAATGCATAAAATCAGGTAACGCTATTCCCGGAATTTACACCCGGATTAATACATATGCAGACTAGCCTCACACCCTCCCCTGGCGGTTGCCATCCATCATGTCAGTTCGCCGTTGCACGGTTATCGACCCAGCGGTTCAACGTATTCAACGGAAACTCCATCACTATTTTATAAAACGTAGACGGCATGCGGGTAACATCGATTGTCGCCCTTCCATCTTTTACCGGGACCGTCTTCATAAGTCTATATTCATCCTTCCCCCCTTGTTTGAAGTTATTGGTAGTAGTGATCCGGATCCGGACCCGGCCTTTTTTGTCAGCTACAGTCCAGCCCAGGCTGATCCGCCCGTTGCTGTAGGTACTTGTTGGAGCATAGGCCGACACCGGGCCATTGAGCCGCACCCCATCAATTTCTTCCAGCTTATCATGCGGAATGTTTACGTTCAGGTGTGATGCAAGCGAGGGCATAATATCGACAATACCCGCATTACCTGACCTGAATACCTGGTTCAGCGAGTCATCATCGGTCACGATCCAGGTGCTACGCTCGCGATCAGACTGGCCACCATGGCCCTTTCCGGACTCTGCCGTGCGGCCATGATCGGTGGTTATATAAATCACCCAGTCTTCATTGAAATTCTGTTCCCGGTACTGTATCGCTGCCCAAAGTGCCGACATCTGGGCATCTATCATCCTTACTGCATCATAAAATTTTTCATGGTCACCATACATGTGCCCCATATCATCCGTATACTCCAGGTAAACCCAGCTAAGGTCAGGCGCAAACGTCCGGATCGTGGCGCATGCCGTATCAACCACCGCCAGGTCGATCCGGTGCATATACTCCTTGAGCGGATCATGCGGGAACTTCACTGTGTCCAGCTCCAGTCCATCATACCGGTAACTGATACGCAGGTTTCCGGTTGCTGCCATGCCATCACCTGCCAGCTTCGTGCGATTGTCTTCCCAGCTGGAAAATATAGCCGTTTTCTTATCAGGGTATTGTTCGCTGAACAACCGGAAGATGGTTGCATAATGGTAGTCCGGCGCTGCAATATCATTGTCCCATACATTGTGTTTATTGACCCAGGTGCCGGTGAGCAGGCTATTGTAGCCAACGGCAGAGATAGTCGGGGTTTGTGAGTATCCGCCCTTCTCCCCGCCCACATGGGCGCGGGTGTAGCCCCCTTTTGCAGCAATACTGTCAAGGGAAGGCGTAGCTATTTTTTCAATCACATCCGCAGGTATACCATCCACAATTACAAACACAGCCTTTGGTACTTTTTGTGCATTGGCCAGCGAATGAATAAAAATAATTGCAGTAGTCACAATAAATTTCATAGTGCATTTTTTACGAGTTCTTTCCCGATACCTCCAAGGTACCTTATATTTGAAAATCAAACGATCTCGCCAGCGCCCCCGGCTGATTTCCCGGTGCGGCTTTCCTGTTCAACCATTACCTTAATATAACCTCAATTCATTTCCGATGAAAAAAATCGTCCTGATCGTTTCCACATTTGTAACAACTGCAGTCATGGCGCAGGACTTTCCCGGCATCCGCACGGGTAGCCATGCCGGCGTACTCGGCGTTTTTTCCAATCCGGCCAACATAGCCGACAGCCGCTATAAATGGCACGCCAACCTCCTGTCAGTGAATACCGGCGTGGGAAACACCTCTGGCTCATTTGACCTGGGCGATCTGGGGAATACTTTTTCTGACGGGGAACTGATGCGGCGATTTGTTGGACAAAGTGGCGAAGGAACGAGTGCCATGCTGAACGCAGGCATTTACGGGCCGTCGGTAATGTTCAACGTTGGACCAAAATCTACCATTGCCCTCAGCACGAGGGGACGCATACTCATGAACGCAATCGACTTCGATGGCAGGCTGGCCAACCAGTTGTTGTATCCGGAAGACCGGGATTTCGAACTTCCCTATGAAATCCGTTCCGGCAACAGCATGCGGGTAAACGTAAATGCCTGGACAGAATTTGGTGCATCATTCGGCCATGTCCTTTACAACGAAGGAGCGCACTTCCTGAAGGGAGGTGTTACGTTGAAATACCTCGCGGGCGTCACCAACGGATACCTGGGCCTGAACAACCTCGATGCACGGCTGGATGCAAATGGTGTCAGCAGCAATGGCGAACTGTCCAATGCATCAGGAACTTTACTGATGGGCTTCGGCGGTGCCAACCTCGACCAGTTCAGTGCATCTGATCTCACCTCGTTCAAAAGCTCGGGGTTTGGAGGCGACATCGGGTTTGTATATGAATATCGCCCCGAGTCAGCATTGGAAACTGACGCATTAAGCAGCTGGCGTGCACAGCGTGAAAAATACAAATTCCGTTTTGGCGTTTCCCTGATGGACCTGGGGAAAATAAATTATGACCGTGACAACAGGCGGAGCGGCAATTACGCGATCGATATCCAGGGGGCTGAATTTGTAGACCTACAGGAACTGGGTAACCAGGGACTGGACGAACTGAATACCTACTTTGCCAGCCAGCCTGACCTCTTTACCCCAATCGCCCAGGATGGATCAACCTATAAAGTTGGTTTGCCCACCACCCTGCAGCTGGACGCAGACTATCACATCCACGAAGGTTTTTTTGTAAACCTCGGCGGACAGGTAAGCCTGAGTAATAACGACACCAAAATCTACAATAGCCAGTATTATTCCGGTGTCAGCCTTACGCCCCGCTTTGAGGGAAAGAGACTGGGAATCTATCTCCCACTTTCGTACAATGCCCTGACCGATTTCAATGCAGGATTTTCAATACGCTACGGCCCCGTATTCATCGGCTCCGGATCATTGCTGACCGCACTGATCGGAAATACTAAACAGGTGGATGCCCATTTTGGAATAAGCTTCGGCGGATTGCTGGATTAGCAATTTAAAACTTGTACCGGAGTTGCCTCCGGCATGACAGTAATAGGTGTCTACATCGGGCATGACTAATTCAAATTGGCCGGTATTGCATTCGCATTGCGGCAAAGCTGTACTATATATTGCCGCTCACATTTCGTGCGGGGGCTGTGGCTTACCTCATAAAGTAATCTGCTTCCACCATATCCTTTAAAAGCCCCGTCTGGCATGGTTTCCAACCCAATTCATTCCTGGTCAGCTCGCTGGAAGAGGGAGCGTCGAGTGATGCAAAATGGGTGAACCAGGAAAAATGTGCAGCTGCTTCGTCGCCCGACTTACTCACTACCGGTAAATCCAGCTGCTGCCCAATCACCTGCGCAATGTCCCTGAACGGTACACCCGTTTCATCAACCGCATGATAGCGACTGCCGGACTTTCCGTTCTCCGCAACCATCCTGTACAAACCTGCTGCATCAAGACGGTGCACAGCCGGCCAGCGGTTAGATCCATCGCCGATATAGGCAGATACACCCTTCTCTTTTGCGAGGGCGATCAGGTGTGGCACAAACCCATGATCCCCCGCCCCATGCACGGAGGGTGACAG
>SDZZ01000213.1 GCA_004173255.1 Chitinophagaceae bacterium
ACATGGCCGACGCATTTAAACTTCTTCAACACATAATTAAAAAATGAAAATGCTATGAGTATGAAAACATTGACGCCGCGTTTACGTAACTCTTCGATAAACGGACCACGGTTTTCGTCTGATATAAATTCCGACGTTAAGAGTCACCTGGCCGAGTTAAATAAAATGCTCGGCAAGACAGCATTTAAACCCACGGATGCCGCGCCTGGTGCGCCACAGCCTGGTGCTGATGTACAACAGGAAATCGAAGCCCGGACCAGGGCAGTCAGCCGGGCGGAGACCGACCTCGGCGTGATGAGCGCCGAACTCGAAAAATTAAAAGCCGAGCTGGCGAAACACGAAGACGGAGCCGGAGCAGCCAAAAAAAGCGGGGACCTCGATACCCTCCGAAACAAGCTCGCTTCGGCAGAAATGCGACATTCAAAACTCGCAGAGGATACGGTCATAGCAAAACAGGAACTGGCGAGGTTGAAAAGTTTCAGCCCCGCAGCCAACGGCAAGTTCCATGGGGCGGACAACGACGACGAAGAGATATCGGCGACTATGTATGATGCACTCCGCCTGCCGCTGATCGCAAAAAAAACGACAGACGAAAAATGGGCGGCCGGCGGAATATTGAAATATATTGAAGACAATGTAGCTGCCGATGCTATGTCCATTTCGGACAGTATTGATAAAATCAATAAACTTTCCAATCTCAAAAACTCGTTCCACCAATACCTGCAGGGCCGCTGGAATTCGCTGAGCGAAAACCAGAAAGCAGTGCTGAATACTGAGGCTTATCCGAACGTTATGGATTACCTGATCGCCTTTGGGTATTTTGTGAAGGGGATCGGTGAGGTAACGGCCATGTTCAATTTCATCAGCACCAATAAGAGCGGCGCAGACGCAGTGGTAAATTATGCCCTGATGTCCACCGCACGCTTCATGATCAAAAAAAACGGGGTGGTGATCGGGGATGAAGGGGCGAAAACATTTAATGATGACAACCATCCACTCATGATCAGCCTCCGGTCAGGCGCCATCGTATTTCATGAAGATGAGTTTAAACTACAGGTGGATAAATCTTTCAAAAGTTTTATCGCCAATGGGAGCCAGTTCACCCTTATCAAAAAAGGCCTGCTGCAGATCGGAATGTCGCAGGAGCAACTGGATGAACTGCCTGAAAAGAAACTCAAGGCACTTAACGCCGAACTGAAAAAATTCCCGATCGCGCTGACCGAACAGAATGTGGGCCCCCTGCTGCTCCAGAACCTGGGTATGCTGGCCGGGTCCGATGACCCTTCCGACAGCGAAGACGAGGTGGATCTCGATGTGGATGAAGGCGACAGCATGTTTGAAGCGGTGTTCGAAGATGATGAAATAACCACCGTAGAAGCAAACAAATCGAACGTGCGCTGTGCTGCGCAATTGTTCGGATCCATGATCATGGACACTGAACTAGACCTGTTCAACCTGACGAATTACCTCACCAACAACTACCTCATCCGCAACCGGGTGGATATATCCGACCAGAATCTGGCCAATGACCTGCAGCAGTTCGTTTTCTCCAACCGGTTTACCGTGGAGAAAAAAGGGGTGAAAACAACCTACGACCGGACTGACGTATCCGAGCGAAGCCATTTTTACCGGCAGGTTTTTAATTTCGGTACAGAGCAAATGCCGCAGGATGTTATTGCCAATGTAAGATTTCCGCGGCTCTGGGCACAGCTGGTCCCGGCCGTCAAGAAATACCTGGAAGAATCGTCCTCCAGCCTGTCCGAAGACACATTTGTATCAAAAGGAGGCGTGATGCAGATTGTGGCCGGTTTAAAAACAAATGCCGCACAGTTTTGTACCAGCATTGCAAAAATCATTTCGCCCATTATCGATGCCGAGTGGCACTTTATCAAAGAACGGATCCTGTCACATCCGGAAATTGTGCGACAGGTATCTCCTACCCTTCCTTCCTGGAAAGGCGTTGCAGAAACACTTTACTCGGAAATGAAACAACAGAGTATCGATGCATCGCTGATCTATGACAAGGCACGCCTGAGCTACCTGGTGCTACGCGAAGTGGCCGAATACGAACCACGGAAATTCGAGGAACAAAATGCCTTTATCGACTTCTGCAGCCTGGTCATTGAACTGGATAACCTCAACGCATCGATAGCGGATGATTATACAGACTACATGAACGATGATGGATCCGACCCCGCAGGGGCGGCAACACAGGAAGCATATGCAAATGCAGGTATTCCAAACATTCCGGGTATGCCCATGGGACTTCCGATGCCGGGGTACGCCCCAGCTGCAAACGGCAATGGCAACAGCAGCAGCAACGGATCGGCGAACGGCAAAGGCTGGGATTTCTAAACCTTTAAATTTTTTACCTGATGAGTACCGTAACAGTAATACCAACAGTGGAACAGATGACCTCTGTTGCAAGAGCAAAAACCGTGGAGGTTTTAAAAGACATGCCGGTGTATCACTCCATGAGCCTGACGGACCAGAAAAGTATCTACCTCGACATGGTGGAACAGAACCTCGAGAAAGAGAAAAGACGTTATGGCATCCCCATGGCCAAATCAATGGCTACCGACAGCGGATCGCAGATGGGTTACAAAGGGTATGACCCATCGCTCGGTGGTGAAACAAAGGCCTTCGAGGAACTGGTTGATTCGGTCGACTTCCCCAAGTTTGTGGCAGACCTCATGAAAGCAGTATTTGACGCCAACCTGTCGGTGATGAAAACACAGACCGACAGTTACATCAAACTGATGAAGGAAGCCACGAAATCAACGGCCGATTTTATTAAACAGATCAAGGACGACGAATCATTTGCCACACTGGCCGAAACAAAAAGTGACATGTACAACGTCGATATGGAAGATCAGGGTGATGGCAGCAGCAAAATGGTGCTGACCAATCCGTCGGGCGAAAAACTTAATCCGGAAGACACTGCTGTTAAAAAAGCGATCATGGAAACCAAGATCGCCATGGCCAAGGAACACCGTGCCGCGCTGCGGGAAGTCCTGCTGATGGGTGTTACCAGGCTGGTGGTGGACAAGGGGGAAATTGAAGCGGGTGTTGAATTCTCGGTTACCGCCAAACGTGAAAGCAAGGCGCATCATGACGACAAGAATACCAACATCAACAGTGTACAGGCCAAGTTTGGCAGTATCGGATGGGGGGCTACCGTCAGCAACACCAACATTAATGTGCAGGTAAACAGCTCGGACAAAAAAGCAACCAGCGACATGTCGGCCAAACTGAAAGGCAGTGTAAAGATTGTCTTCAAAACCGACTATTTCAAACTGGACAATTTCGCGACTATGTACAGTGATGCAGGTACAGCCGCATTGAAACCCGGAGGCGCCCCCGCAGGCCCGGTACCCGGCGCTAAATAAACCAAGTTATGGCCCTGGCAACATTAAAATTCCTGTCGTACGAAGGAGAATCGGCCCGCTTCAGCATTGACACGGGAACCAATCCCTGGTACACGCTGAAGATTGGCCGGGGTTCATACAAAGACCATTTTTTTGATATCATCGACGGCGTGGTTTCTGAGACGGGATTGCGACGGAATGAAAAAAGCAGCAACATCCTGGACAGTGATCTACTTGTTGCGTTGCCGGCTAAACGGTTCTCGGAAACGGATTGTTACGTGCAGCTCCAGACTTTCAAAAACGAATCAGGACGGGCACCGGCCTGGTCAAAAATTATAAAAATGCGGGTGCCGTTACGACCGTCGCGGATTGACCAGGATGCGTACTCATTCTCCTATTCACAAAACAGATTTGCTATGTATCAGGAACCACTGAACGCCCAGCGAAATATCCCCTTTGCCGAAACAGGTCGGCCTGCCTCGGGTAAGAAAGAAAAATGGGAACAATTAAGACAGCTGGTGGAAAGCGCCTCACCCATGGTGACGGGTATGCTTAACGGCCAGCAGCGCCTGCAATCAAAACCGGCCCCACGTCTGTGTTCAGCAATCGGGCTCTTAAACATCATCCTCAACCTTTTTGCCAACGGATGGGGTACGCAGCAGATGCCTGTACCAGGCACGGTGGCAGTTGCGGCTTCGGCCCGCATGGGAAGACGTCACCGGTTTGCAACCTCGCGCGCCAAGTCAGATGCGGTAACGGCAACGGATGTATCGGTTCCGATAATGCAGGAATCAGCCGAAGAAAAAATGATCCAGACCATCATTGCGCAGATCCAGAAAGAAGCATTGCTTGGCGCATTCCTGGATAACCAGGGCGGCGATGGCGGCATTGATATGAATAAGCTGATGCAATTACTTCAACAGCCTGCCGCAACGGGCATGCCAGCGAAACCGGTCACAGCCCCCGCAACGGCGCCGCCCATAAACAAACCCGCTACACCGGTTCAGGGATCTAACCAACCGGGGGCCAACGGGTCCACTGGTAATGGTAGTCAGACAAACGCTTCAGCCGGCGCAACTGCATCCGCCGCTGGAACAGCTGGCGCTGGCAGGTCGGGCACAGGTACATCAGCGGCGGGCACCACCATTGGCGGTACATCTGGCAGCAGCGGCTCATCATCAGGAGATGCTTCGGCGCAAAACGGGAAAGCAGCAAGCGAACCGGACCTCTTCTCCACACCGCAAAGCCTGTCACGACGCCGGTATAGTTTTGTGATGAGTGACCAGTCTCTGCTTGTGTTTGAACCGGGACCAGTATTTCCGGTCAACGGTAAAGATGTATCTGTATATAAAAAAACGGCGATCCGCTTCCGGGTCAGGCTGAACGTAATTTCCGAAAGTCCCTTAGCGGCTATTCCTAAAGCTATTGCCACATTCACTTTCAAAGGACCGGACAACAACGTAGTGCTGGAAAAGATGTTCCACAAAACAGACGTAGTAGCGGGTGAAGCGATGCAAATTGATTTCACGGAATACGAACTGAACCCCTTGCCGGTTGGCAAAGCGATTACGTTAACTGCCGAACTCCGGTGGCCTGACCCTGTTAATCAATCAATCATTGTAAAAGCTTTTGGTAATACAAGCGTCGTGTTTACCGACGGATTTCTTCCCAAAGCAGGCGGGGTGATACTGCCCATGGAGAAGGAACTGGTAAGTATGGAACAATACCGGCCATTCTGGAATAAGGTATGGGAGTCGCCCGTTGGTGGCGGCAAACCCGCCGGCGCCGATGGCTTTACCAAAAAACACTGGTCACTCGATGTGGACCTGCTGTACCGCATCAAGTGTTGTGGCGACAAGGAAAGTAACGGTTTAATGCAAACGAAGATGTTGCTGAATGAACAGGACGGCAGCGGCATCACCGAAGCATTTGAAGGAAAACTTAAATCAGGAATCGAACTCAGCATAACCGAACTCAACAAGCTGTGCACACTCTGGGGTAAAAAGCCCCTGGAGAACGGGCAGCTTGCTGCCGTTCGTGCAAGTGAGGCAGTGTCCGGCAAAATATATGAGAGCATTTACCATGTGAAACTAAAAGGAAAAATGCGTGATCGGGGAATGGTCTGGATAGTACCCGTTCTTGGTTTACAGGAAATCATTTTATCAGAAGCCTCTAAAACCGATGAGAATGGCCGGGTTACTGAAATGAACGACTTGCCCGTGCAGGTACCGGTTCCCGCAAGCATCCGGATTATCACCCTTAAAAGTATTTAACCATGCCACAGGCTTATTATGATGAATCAGCCGCGAGTGCGGCCACACCGGCAGGCGCAGCAATAACTCCGCCCGTGAATCAGGCTCAGCCAATGGTCGATGGCACCGCGGAGAACGACTTGTACACGTTTGAAGGTTTCACCGTTGAATCAAATACGAAAGTTTTACTGATTCCTAAAATGAACCACCGCAAACATGGATAATTCATTCCAGCATTTAAGCGAGATGATCCTGAACCTGACGGCCATCGAAGGAAGGATGTCATCGCAGGAAAATGATGTTACGATGGAGATTGAGAAAATGTCCATTGAAACACCGATAGAACTGTGGATCAGCACCAGTGCCAACGGGAAAGTGGAAATTGGAAGCATACCACCGCTGTACCATGTTGAAACCAGCTTCCAGCCATCGTTTCATTCGATTACGATCCACACCGAAAAAACAGAACGCTGATGGAAAACACAAGCTGGAACCTGGAAGACTTTGTGGATTCACTGGTGGTTGAACTGGATAAAACCCGTGAAACATTATCGATAAAGGCGATCAACAAGCCATTGACCTATACGGTGAAGGATATGTCGCTCGACCTGAATATTTTTCCAACCTATGATGGAGACCAGATAAAATTTGTAACGGCGCAGCCGGGCCAGACCGGCGCTTCAAAGGTGACGTTACAACTGGGCAGTATCACCGACCAGCAGGTCAGGGCCACCTCAAAAACGCAGGGCAAACCAGGGGATGTGTCCATCAACGAGATTGAAGTCGACAAAACCACGCAGAAAGAACTCCGCAAAATGGGCGTGACATCGATAGATGACCTGCAGGAAATCGAAAACAAGAATATCAATATTGAAAAAGCATCCGATAAAAAAATAGACTACTCCAAACTGATCAACCAGCTCAAACAGGTAAAAAGGAATTCCAATCCGCCTAAAGTGAAATCTGTCAGCCTTTCGATGGACAACAATCGGGGTGAACCTTACCTGGTAGTAAAAGGCGAGAACCTTGGAGTAAATGCCGATTTCCGACCGGTGGCAGTCTTCAATGATACACTGGTCAGAGTGGCTGAGCACAACCAGGAGGAAATCAGGATACATATTCCCGATGCAAACAAATTTAAAGCGACAAACGACCTGGTGCTTACACTTGATCCGTATGCAATTATTAAAATGAATGTAAAAATTTAAGATATGGTCATCCGCAAAACCAGGACATCATCCGGTAAAAAGCCGACCGTCGTTCTTTCAAAGTCATTTGATAACGGCGAAGTATTAAGACCGCGTTTAACGCGGTCGATGCATTACGTGGTCCATAGCTTTACCGCTGATCTTCCATTCGAAGAATATATTGTACCTCCGGCTCCCATAAGTGTGCAATCGCCGGCGGTAACAGCAGTTTCCCCGACGCAACCTGTGGGCAATGAACAGCAACCTGTAGCTGCTAACCCAGGCCCCACGCCACCACCAAACGAACAACCAACCCGGCAACCGATACCTGATTATCCCGTAGCTGACTATCCCGCTCCGGCAAAGGTACCGCCACAGGTACAGCAGCCACAGGCGGGCGATTGACAATGACTGCTTCCTCCTCTTCGTCATCCTCTTCCACCTCGCTCAGTCCCTCGGACGGCGTACGGAATGAGAGTTCTTCATCCGATGTGTCGTCGTCCGAGTCGACCCAGCGGCCGTAATCGGGACCCATGTCGCTTGTCGAAGTAGACGTGGACCGTCCGGGCGACATGACCGATGTCGGTGGTTGAGTGGAAGTCGGTGAGGAGACGAGCGGCACGGCGGTAGAGCCCAGTGCCATACGATCGACACCATTCGTGACACCATCGGCGCTCTTGTCGACCCCTAGCCCCGGGTACTTTTTGCCGTTACTTGCGGGCGGGACCTCTCCAGTAGGTGTCGAAGT
>SDZZ01000720.1 GCA_004173255.1 Chitinophagaceae bacterium
TGTCGATACCATACAGTCCAATGCCTAACCGCACCATATCCAGTTCCAGTTCGGGCAGGCGCATAATAGCGGCCGAGTTGGAAATGTGGCGGATAAAAGGATAACGGATCTTTGCTGCAATTTTTTTCACTGCTTCCTGGTAGCTCTCAAACTGTATGCGGGTATAATCATCCTCTGCGCCATCCTCGCTGGCGGCCAGGTGGGAAAAGACAGATTGTACTTTTAACCAGGGTGACTGGCTGATTTTATCGGCAAGTGTGTCGACCTGTGAAGCCTCAAAACCAAGTCGGTTCATTCCTGTTTCTATTTCAAGATGCACCGGGTAACCGGGGAGGCCTTCCTGCCTCACAAACTGCTCAAATGCATCGAGCAACTCCATCGAATAAAGATCCGGCTCCAGGTTGTAATCGATGATGGATTCGAATGAAGCGGGTTCCGGATTAATGACCATCACCGGCAGTTTGATACCGGCCTTGCGTAATTCAACACCCTCATCGGCGTATGCCACACCGAGGTAGTCGACCTGGTGGAACTGCAGTATGCCCGCTATTTCCGCACCACCAGCGCCATACGCAAATGCCTTCACCATGGCCATGATCTTAGTGGCTGGCTTGAGGCGTTCCTGGTAAAATTTTACGTTATGGACTATTGCACGGAGATTAATCTCCAGTAATGTCTGGTGGCGTTTGAACTCAAATAAACGGGCGATCTCTTCAAAATGGAATACCCGCGCGCCTTTCACCAGGATGATCTGGTCGCGGAAGGCAGATGCCCGGAAACTGCGGAGGAACTGGTCAGTAACTTCGTAGCAGGTTATTCTGAGTGATACCGGCGTATGACCGGCAAGTGCTGTTATCGCCGCAGATATCCGCGGACCAATAGCCAGCAGCTCGGCTACCTGCTGGTCGGCCAGGCTATCGAGAATTTCCTGGTACAATACGGTGTCGCTGCTGGAGCTCTGTAAAAAATCGGACAGGATCACTGTTTTCGAGCGGCCCTGGCTTTGCTGCTGCATAAAGGCAAGGGCGATCTGCAGCGAATCGGGGTCTGCACTGTAACTGTCATTGATCACAATGCAGTTGTTGATTCCCTGTTTCACTTCCAGCCGCATGTTGACCGGCTGCAGGTTCTTCATCCGTTCTGCAATTACCTTATTATCGTATCCCATCTGCAGCATTACACCCCAGCAACTGATTGCGTTTTCTTCGGAGGCCCGGTCCGTAAAAGGGACGCTGATGCTGATGATGCGGCTGCCGTTATTTATCCCGCCGTTCCATTCCGCAGTCAACGTAATGGAGTGCCCATCACTCGTTCCTGACATGATGCTGAGCGAAGCAGCCTGGTCATATTTCCAGTCAACTAGTTTCCTGTTGTCATTTTTGTTATTGGTTACCTCGATGTCAGATTCGCCGGCCCCGGTAGCTCCGGCAATCATGTTCTGTACGGCCGCGGCCAGCACCTGGTTATTGGCATTATAAACAATAGCCCCGGTATGGGTAAACAACCTGGCCTTTTCAACGGCTTTCAATGACAGGTCAGCGAAGCCCTCGCTATGCGCCTCACCGAGATTGGTGAATACACCGACGGTTGGGC
>SDZZ01000214.1 GCA_004173255.1 Chitinophagaceae bacterium
ATATAGTCTGGCGCTACACTGGGTTTTGGTACTTTACAATCGAACCATTTCTGTAGAGGCTCATTCAATCCGATACCATGCATATAATTGAACAGCGATTTTTTTAACCCGAATGCAAATGTTTCATGATCGGCGCCGAGTTCATCTATATGCACCAGGTCGTTGTTAGCGAAGGCGCCGACCAGTGCGGACTGCCGCCGGACCTTGAATTTCTCCGGCTGCATGCCGACCGGGCTGTGCGTGGTCATGGTAAACAAATGCCAGAAGGCAGATTGCAGTACACCTGCAGCAAACATCTGGCGAACCATTTCGAGCGAGTCAATCGTTTCCTGTTCGGTCTGTGTGGGGAAGCCGTACATCAGGTAAGCATGCACCATGATTCCGGCTTCGGTAAAGTGTTTATTCACCTGGGCTACCTGTGCAACGGTAATGCCTTTGCGGATCATTTCAAGCAGGCGGTCACTGGCTACTTCCAGTCCGCCGGAAATGGCAATACATCCAGACCTCTTTAATAAAAGGCAAAGGTCACGCGTAAAGCTTTTTTCGAAACGTACATTGGCCCACCAGCTGAGGGTCAGTTTACGCCGGATGATTTCCAGCGCAAGCGCACGCATCAGGGCAGGTGGAGCGGCTTCATCAACAAAGTGGAACCCGTTCTGTCCCGTTTGTTTCATCATTTGTTCCATACGGTCGGCCAGCAATGACGCGGCGATGGGCTCGTACAGTTTGATATAGTCCAGGGAGATATCGCAGAAAGTGCATTTACCCCAATAGCATCCATGCGCCATGGTCAGTTTGTTCCACCGGCCATCGCTCCACATCCGGTGCATCGGGTTCACAACCTCTATGGCTGAAATATATTTATCGAGCAGGAAATCGCTGTAGTCGGGCGTACCCACTTCTGCCTGTTTATAATCAGTGCAGCTGTTATTATTGATGTATTCAACCGTTCCGTCCTGCAATGTAAATGTCCGTTTCAGTTCCCCCGCTGAACGATGGCCTTCGACCAGCTGCACCAGTTGTTCAAGTGGTGCTTCCCCGTCATCGAGTGAAATAAAATCGTAGAATTCAAAAACGCGCGGATCGCTGACCGACCGTAACTCAGTATTGGCAAAACCGCCACCCATGGCCACTTTCACTGAGGGATAATTCTTTTTGATCCATTGTCCGCAACGCAAAGAAGTATAGAGGTTGCCGGGAAATGGGACGGAAATGGCCACCAGTTTTGGCTGCAGGTTTTCCATATGGCGCTGCAGCAGGCTGATCAGTAACTCATCAATAAACGTATAGGGATTTTGAAGTGCTGTATAGAGTTCATCGAAGCTGTTGGCCGAACGACCCAGCTTTTCAGCATAGCGGCTGAAACCGAAATGTTCGTCGACACATTCACTGATCAGGTCCGACAGGTCTTCGAGGTACATGGTGGCAAAATGTTTTGCCTGGTCCTGCGTGCCCATTGATCCGAATGCCCAGTCGAGATTTTCCAGTTGTCCAAAACGGCTGGCTTCGGGAAGGAAGTCGCGTTTGCTGATACGATGGGCAAGCGTGGGATTATGCCCCTGTAAAAACAGGATTACATCATCAATTGTATAAATATAGTCTTCGCGCAATGCTACCATGCGGGCAGCATTTTCAGAAAGGGGTTTATCGACGCGTGCTATCCGACCGAATAATTCACGCACTCCATCCTGGCAGAACAACGCCAGCGTAACCTCGATTCCCAGGTCACTCTGGAATGACCGGATCCCTTTTGTATTCAGGAACCCCTTCAGGTAGGCTGTAGCCGGGTACGGCGTATTCAGCTGGGTAAAAGGAGGGGTGATCAGGAACACGGGAACACTCAAAATCAAAAGTTTGGGCAAAATTACAGTAAAGTGGGGAATGCGGTCCTACGCACTGGTTTGGCAGGCGATGCCTTCCGGACTTTTGGCAGTCGCTTCATTTTGGCTACACATACCCGCGGTTAAGCTACGTGTGGCCAGTAAGGCAGGGCCAATTTTGTACCTGAAATTTAAACACAACAATTATGACACAACAAATGGATAATGTAAACGCCGGCAATGCGAAACCCACAACACCGAAAGTCTGGTTTATCACCGGGGCGTCCCGGGGATTTGGAAGGGTATGGACTGAAGCTGCATTGAAACGGGGCGATAAAGTAGCAGCCACCGCACGGAAACTGGAAAGCATCGCTGATTTCAGTGAGCGGTATGGTGAAAATGTGCTGACCCTGGAACTGGATGTGACCGACGCCGCGCAGGCGAAAGCTGCTGTAATGCAGGCCCACAAATATTTTGGCCGGCTCGACCTTGTATTAAATAACGCTGGCTACTCGCTGGTGGGTACCATCGAAGAAGCAAAACCGGATGAGATCCGGGCGTTATATGAAACCAATATCCTTGGTCCGGTGGCAGTGATCCAGGCAGCCCTGCCATTGTTACGCGCCCAGGGCGGTGGCCATATCCTTGGTACCTCCAGCAATCTCGGCCAGGTAACCTTGCCCGTGATCGGATACTATTGTTCGTCCAAGTGGGCCTTTGAAGCAATCCACGAAAGCCTCGCCGAAGAGGTAAAGCCATTCGGGATCAGGGTGACCATCATCGAACCGGGTGCATATGCTACCGAGTTCGGCAGCCAGGCTTCCTTGAAATTTTCTGAAGGGCTGGATCTGTACGCCGACTTCAAAGCAAAATTCTTTGGTACCCTGACCACAATGGAGCGTGGAAATCCCGAGGCAACGCCCGCTTCCCTGTTTAAAATGGTTGATTCCGCAAACCCGCCGCTGCGGTTCTTTCTCGGAAGCCATAATTTACCTTCGGTAAAAAGTGCGTATACCGAACGTTTGAAAATCTGGGAGGATTGGGCAGACGTATCCAATGCCGCCCAGGGATCATCGAATCAGTAATGATTAACCTCAGTTATAACCGGTGGATGAACATTCGCCGGTTATAATTGTCATCATTTTTCCGTTATGAAAAAAACAGAAATTCCCCGCAGGAAGTTTGAATCATTATCCGAAGTACACCGGTTCTTCGAAATTCCGCAGCCGTTGCATCCATTGATCAGCCTGATCGATCATTCCAAAACGCCGGTTGAGATGCGCAGGTTCCCGCATTCGCATATCCTTACTTTTTATAAAATCGCGTACAAGGCAAAATTGAGCGGCAAGTTTAAATACGGCCAGGGATATTATGATTTCGATGAGGGTGGTTTGTTGTTTGCTGCACCGGGACAGGTAATTGGCACGGCTGATGACATGGCCGAAGTGGAATGCTCGCATTACACCTTGCTGATCCATCCGGATTTCCTGATCAATCATCCATTGGGCAAAAAAATACGGCAGTACGGATTCTTTTCCTATTCAGCCAATGAAGCACTGCACCTGTCGGAGCAGGAGAAGAAAACAGTGACGGCAATCTTCGAAATCCTGCTGGCCGAACTCAACAGCCGCATTGATGATTTCAGCCAGGACGTAATGATTTCGCAGGTTGAACTGTTGCTGAACTATGCCAATCGTTTTTATAAACGGCAGTTTATCACCCGGAAAGTTTCTTCCAATGACCTGCTGCAGAAAATGGACGAGATCCTGAACGATTATTTTGACCGGGAAACATCGTTGGATAAGGGATTACCGACAGTTCACTACCTGGCCGAAAAACTGACGGTTTCTTCGAGTTACCTCAGTGACATGCTTCGTTCCCTTACTGACCAGAATGCGCAACAGCATATCCACCAGAAACTGATTGAAAAAGCAAAGGAAAAATTATCGACTACCAGCCTTACGGTGAGCGAAGTGGCTTACGAGCTGGGATTTGAGCATCCCCAGTCATTCAGCAAATTATTTAAAATAAAGACCAGTCTTTCGCCGCTGGAGTTCAGGCGCTCGTTTAACTGAAGCTGTTAGTGTACACCAGCTGGTTGCACCGTCCCTTGCCCTGCGTTGGGCAGCAGGGTTTTTTCAATACCTTTCGTCCATGAAAAAGTTCCTGTTCGTAACCGGTTTACTGTTGGCCAGCATCCTGTCTTTTGCACAAACTGACGAGCAGAAGGCCGTACAGCAAGCAATTGCCGGTGTATTTGACGGATTATCCTACCGTGATATTATATATGTAAAGCAGAATACCACTACTGGTTTTACGGTGCTCGAGCAGGGTGTGGTATGGACCATGGATACCATTGTTGCAAAAATTGACCAGCTTCGGGCAATGACCAGTTACCACCGCGATAACTATTTTCAATTCCTGCAGACCAGTATCAATGGTAATACAGCGTTTGTATCTTATTTCAATAACGCGACCATAATTGTAAAAGGTAAAAGCCAGTACAAACACTGGCTCGAAAGTGCCTACCTTGTTAAAGAGGGTGATAACTGGAAGGTACAGTTACTGCACTCATCTGTTGTGCCCAGCCAGGTGCTTAACCAGCCGGACAGGAAGTAGTACTTCATCACATCCTGCATCAATGATTTTTCTAAAGCCAATCACTCCGGGTAAACCCTGAAGTAAAGTCTTGCATCACCTGAGATCGGATTGTAATGTATTGACATAAATCATCTTTTTGCTGTAACATGTTCCATCGCAATGCTTTCTGCTAAATAAATATTTCCTTTGCAGCTTTAATACCAACAGCTTTTGTAACGGTCACCTGTTTACCAGTATTCAAGTTGCCGGTGTGTATCCACTAATCCAGAACTACCATGCAAAGACTTTCAGTCCAGGCAATCCCATGCCGTTCCATTACTACCAGTCAGGCAATCCGTGTTATCGTTCCTGTTATTTTATTCCAGTTTCTTTTTGTGACGCGGTTGTTGGCACAGTTTAATGTGTCGGAGATTTATACCGACTACCTTGGATTATGGAAGTCGACGTCCACCACACTGAATCCGGTGAAGCCAGTCAACAGCAATAACCTCCTGGCCTTTACGTGGAATGGCCGCACGTTCTCCACCGGTGTAAATGACCCATTACTTTCCGCCAACCTTGTACCGTTTGAGCCAAAGGATTTCCGCGCCTTTCCGATTGACGCGGTCAGTACCAGCGGATCGCCACTGGTTGGGTACGGACAACTATATGATGGGGTAAATAACGGGGCATCGGTGCCGCCGCCTTTCACTGCGCCGGCAACATCGCAGTTTCTTGCATCCCTGCTGACCGACGGCGTGAAAGGCCTTGACATTGGTAGTGGTATCGCAAACGTTGCGGCAGGAAGCCTTCGGTTTAACCTGAGTTCACTGGGCATTGCAGCATCGGCTATCGATGATATGGTGCCCGATGTAATTGTAACGCAGGTGGCTGCACCCAGTCCAACCGCACTCGATACCATCTATTTTGTGGATGCATTGGGAGCCGTTGTCGGTAATAAACTTTCCATTAACCATGACGGTATCCCGAGGGTCGGAATCTGGAAGCCCGATTTTTATAGCCTCAACGGAACGTTGACAGCGGCCAACACCGCCGCCGATAAAGATATGCGCCTGTGGGCGGCTGACCTGACCAGTTTTGGTATCAATGCCGGTAATGTGGCAAACGCCGTGGCACTGATCTATCGGCTGAATGGCTCGTCGGATCCGGCTTTTGTGGCTTTCAATGTGCCGTCGATCAGTGTGGCAACCAGACTTTCCATCACTACCCCGTTTTCACCAACCATAGCACCGGCCTGCTGCGGAGGCACCGGCAATTCTGTTTCCACTGTGTCGCCTGCGGTACAGGTGCAGGATGGTTCCGGTAACAATATCCTGCAGGAAGGCATACTCGTTACGGCCAATATTTTTTCAGGACCGGCGGGCTATGGTGTGTTGAGTGGTACCACTACCGTGACCACGGATGCGCAGGGCAGGGCCACTTTTACAAACCTTGGCCTTCCATGCGAAGAAGGCAACTACGTGATCCGGTTCTCATCGAGTAACCTCGATCCCGCCAACTCCGCAACCGTAACAGTGGCCAGCCAGTCGTACTACGTGAAGCCTGGTGCAACCTCATCACTGTCGTCCATCAGCAGCTGGGCGGCCAATCTGGATGGGAGCGGACCTGCACCGGCCGATTTTGGTCCGGGTAAAAACTTTGTCGTTAACACGGGCAGTGCCACTACCAATTTCACCACCGGGGCAAACTGGACGGTAACAGGTAAACTGACAATCCCCGCAGGTAAAACATTAACCATTTCAGCCAATACCACTACTACGTTATCGTGCGATATCAACCAGGTGGGACGGATAGAGTCAGGTGTCGCTTCCACGCTGGTACTGAACGGATCCGGCGCGCAACGTCTCGACGGCATCAGCAACCTGGTCAACCTTACCATTCATAATCCATCCGGAGTAAATCTTTACGGTGCAACGACTGTCACCGGGCAGGCCAGGCTGACCACCGGCCTGCTGCAGGTCAACGGCGTTAACCTCTCCCTGAATGGCACACTTGTCCGGACCAGTGGATCCATCAATGCATCCGCACTGAATTCATCCGTTACCTTTGATGGTTCGTCGGCCCTGACCCTTGTGACCGGATTATTTTCTTCACCGGTATATGATCTGAACGTGAACAATGCGGCAGGTATCACCCTGGGCACCAACCTCACCGTAAACAACCGGGTAAACATGACGAATGGTTTATTAAAACTCGGATCAAACAACCTGACCACTTCATCTGTCGCCGGCGGTGGGAGTACTTCCTATATCCAGACGGCGGCTGCCGGTGCGGTAACCGTGACGGTGAACGCCGGCGCGCAGGTATTGGTACCGGTAGGACGATCGGCCTACAATCCCGTGCGGATCACCAATAACAATGCAGCGGCGGACCAGTTTGCCGTGAGGGTACTGGATGAAGTGTACCGTAACTCGACCGACGGAACAGCGATGACGGAGGCGCGCATCCGGAGGACCTGGAACATCGTGAAATCAGGGACAAATACGGGTGGGATTGATTTTGAATTCAACTGGAATGCCGGCGAGAACAGCGGCGTAAGTACGCCGTCTCTGTATGACTATGCAGGAGGATGGATCAAACAAACAGCCGGGACCGGCAGCCCGCTTTCCTCTACCAGTTTCAGGTACCAGGGTTATCAGGGTTCATCGGCCAGCTTCGCATTATTCAATAATGCGATCACGCTTCCGGTTGTATGGGAAAGTTTTACCGTAAAAAAAGTGAACAGCGGTGTGCAGCTTGACTGGAAAACAGCTTCGGAACTGAACAGCCTCAACTTTGAAGTACAACAGAGCCAGGACGGGATCAACTGGAGAACTATTACCAGCATCGCGGCTGCAGGCACCATCAATACTGCAAGCAGCTACAATTACACAGATAAAAATCCGTTCGGCGGACTGAGTTACTATCGCATCAGGCAGAATGATATTGACCTGCGCAGCAGTTATAGCGCTGTCCGCACGATTAATATACATGCTCACGAACCGGCAGGCCTGCAGGTACTTGGTAACCCGGTAACGGGAAAACAACTGCGGGTGCGTCTTTCGAAGGACCTGATGGTGGAGATGACATCGGCCGACGGGAAACAGATCTGGCAGAAAAAGCTCGCTGCCGGCGAACACGT
>SDZZ01000721.1 GCA_004173255.1 Chitinophagaceae bacterium
GAACAATGGAAAACACAGAGCAAAACTTAGTTATTGTAAAATATAATGCCGGCAATATCCAGTCCGTCCTGTACGCACTGGAACGGATCGGTGTGCAAGCCGTGGTTACAGACAATCACGACCAGATCCGCCAGGCCGACAAAGTAATTTTTCCGGGCGTGGGTGAAGCAAGCTCTGCCATGAAATACCTGCGGGAACGTGAAATGGATTCGTTGCTGGTATCCCTTACCCAGCCCGTGCTTGGCATCTGCCTGGGCATGCAGCTGATGTGCCGCCACAGTGAGGAGGGAGATACGGCCTGCCTCCATATTTTCCCCAATGATGTGCGGAAGTTCAATCATGGACTCAAGATCCCGCAGGTTGGATGGAATACGATCACCCAACTGAAAACCGACCTGTTCACCGGACTGCCTGCGGAACCATTTACCTATTTCGTTCACAGTTATTACGCAGGTCTCGATCCGCACACAATTGCCGTAACAGATTATGGGATTCCGTTCAGCAGTGCGCTGCATCGGGACAATTTTTATGGCGTGCAGTTCCACCCCGAAAAAAGCGCAGCCGCAGGTGAAACAATCCTACGCAATTTTATAAACATGAACCGGGGGTAAAAAGCATGACTAACACCAGCACAAACACCTCGCTGAGCCACCAGGAAAAAACCATTGCCGGTCCGGCCCCAAAAAGTGTCATCCGGGAAGTTCCGATTGAACAGGTCCTCGACCTGCGCCACCGGGTGATGTATCCTGAACTGGAACCGGACGCAGTAAAACTGCCCGACGATGAAGACGGGCTTCATCTCGGACTTTGCATCGACAGTAAAGTAGTGTCAGTGGTATCCCTTTTCCAGCGCGGGCAAACGCTGCAGTTCCGGAAGTTCGCTACCGACATGGCCGAGCAGGGAAAAGGTTATGGCTCACAGCTGTTGTGCCACGTGATGGACTTTGCAGCAGCAGGCCAGTGGGAAAGCATCTGGTGTAATGCCCGCAAAACGGCAGCAGGTTTTTATGAAAAAACTGGTATGGGAATGACCGGCGAAACGTGGATACAGTACGGACATGAATTTATCAGGATGGAAAAAAAGTTTAAGTAAACATGGAGATTATACCGGCAATAGATATTATAGATGGGAAGTGTGTACGACTGACCCAGGGTGATTATGAACAGAAAAAAATCTACAATGAGCGCCCGCTCGAGGTAGCGAAACAGTTTGAGGCCGCCGGATTGAAACGGCTGCACCTGGTCGATCTCGATGGCGCACGTGATAAAACCGTGCGCAACTGGAAAGTGCTCGAGGCACTGGCATCGGGGACAAGCCTCTCCATCGACTTTGGCGGGGGTGTGGCGAGTGAAAAGGATGTGCGGGTGGTGTTTGAATCAGGAGCCGATTTCGCAACCATCGGCAGCATTGCAGTAAAGGATGAGCCGGAATTTACCAGATGGCTGACGTTGTTTGGTCCCCGTAAATTCCTGCTGGGGGCGGATGTGCGCGACAAAAAAATTTCTATCCACGGATGGAAGGAAGATACCAGCCTGCCAGTGCTGGACTTTATCGGGAAGTACGCAGCAAAAGGGATTACCCAGGTATTC
>SDZZ01000722.1 GCA_004173255.1 Chitinophagaceae bacterium
TGGTTCAGTTTCTGCGCAAGCTGGCCGTTGTTGTTTTTCCTGAATTGGTAGTAACCTATTGCGGCTGCAAGCATTACCAGTACTGCAATGGCCGCGGCTATGCGGTAGCTGAAACTGATGCGACGTGTAATTTTTTTCGATGAATAAGTAACCTGGCTGATCCTGTTCCAGCTGTCGGCCGGCAATATCTCATCAGGGTACGGTTTCAACGGCATCTGCCAGAGCTGGTCGGGCATGGGAGCAGGGCGGAGGTCTGCCGGCATCTGTTCAATGAGCTGACGGAGTTCCTCGTGTTCATCCGTTTCCAGTTCCCCTGTTTGTTTTTTGGCCCAGAGCACCCAAAGTCGTTCCTCGTCCATGATGTGTGAAACCGTTTCAATCATAAACGCAGGGAGTGAGGGTTTACCCCCAAAGGGTTTTTTATTTTTTTGCCATAGAGCTGGAATCTGCCTTCTTTGTTTGGGCAGCGTTCAAAAAATCAATCGGTTTGCCTGCGCTAATACCGGCCAAAGGCCCCCATTTTCTAATGGAATAGAAATTTTGTCTGGGCCCTTGCCCGCTAGCTGCTCGGCAATTCCGATTGTTTTTTGAACTTGTGTGGATTGAAGAACGGCAGATCCTTCCAGGATGACAACTCCGCTGTGCTACCCAATACTTGTAGGGGTGCAGCAAACCCGCTACAGCGTTTTTGATTGAGGGAGTGGGTGTGAGGGGGATTGTTCGGAAGAGGCGGGGGGAAAGGCGGCATGCAGTTTTTTGAGGGCGATACCGACTTGGTTCTCGACGGTCTTGGGAGTGAGCTCGAGAAGCTCGGCAACCTCCCGGTATTTGAAGCCGTCCTGCTTCACCATCTTGAATATGAGCCGGCATTGCTGGGGCAGGTTGTTGATGGCGAGGTTGACACGGTGAAGGAGATCATTGTTGACGAGGCGGTCCTCGGCGTCCATGTCGATTTTGAGGAAGGGAAGTTTGATCTCGTCGAGACTGAACGACCTGTGCCTGTTGTTTTTCCTTAAATGACTGATGGACGTATTCCGCGTGGCGACAAATAAATAGAGACGGAAATTTCCGTCGGGAGTGAGTTTGTGGCGGTTGTTCCAGACCTGGATAAATACATCCTGTACTACTTCCTGCGCGACTTCGCGCTGGTGAACGATGGAAAAAGAGAATTGGTAAAGCTGGCTGCCAAGCCCGTCGTACAAGGCTTTCAGGGCTTTATGGCTACCTGCGCAGAGTTCTCCGCGCAGTTCATTGTAGTCCGTTGTTGCCTTGCCTCCCATTTACTGAATATAGGCTTTTTTTGGATTTGGTTTGCGGCATTGAGCAACCGGTCACACATAATAGTGATGACATTTCCACCTTTAAGGCGATGCAGCATTGTAAACAACCTTTTCAATTTTTATAATCTGGTATGAAAAAAAATCTTTTGTTAGCAATCGCCTTTTTAGCTTGTTCACTTTTTTCCTGTTCAAAAGGCGGTGATGCCGAATCCGATTGCCAGGACGATAACACTACCAAGGTAACTTTTTCGAATACCGGCAGTGTGCCACTTCGGGTAGAAGTAGCGATCCAGCTGACACCCCAGTAC
>SDZZ01000215.1 GCA_004173255.1 Chitinophagaceae bacterium
GATGTAATGGAACGCGTCGGGAACATTAACTGACAACCACCGGCAGCCGGCTTAACGGAGCGCCCCGGGTTTTCCCGGAGCAAAAGCTGCATAGGCTGTTACATGTTCCTCACACCGTGCCATTGGCAGTATTATTGATAGGATAGGGCACGACTATAAATCAATGTTATGAAAAAAGTATTTGCCCTTGCTATAGTAGCCGTTGCATTCCTGAGTGCCTGTAACAATGAATCTGATCGTGTCGGTAATGTAAAAGATACCAGTAAGGTGTCGCCCCCGACCGAAAAACAGCAGGACAGTACCAGCCTCACCGACACCGGTTACCGGATCGGTGATTCGGTTCGTTAAGACAAAGCCCGCAATAAACCCCCACCAATGAGTAATACATCCGGCACGACCACGCTTCCGTACTACGTGAAGTTTTGCCTCAACCTGTTCTCTGTTTTCATGATCGGCTACCTGCTGTTCATCGGAAGCGACATCCTGCTGCCTATCTTTTTTGCAATTATCCTGGCCATGTTACTGCTGCCGGTCAACAACTGGCTGGTAAGGCTCGGACTGCCGGAAGTGCTGGCCATGCTGCTTTCAATCCTGCTGGCCCTGCTCTTTATTGCCGGTATTATCTACTTCCTGTCTTCACAGATCGCGAATTTTGCCAACGACTGGCCTTCAATCAAACAACACCTGCAGGATCATATCCAGACCGTACGCAAATGGATCAGCGACCAGTTTGATATCAGTTACAAACAACAGGACGCTGCGCTGAAAGAAGCATCGACCGATATGAAAAGTACGGGCGGGAGCGTGGTGGGAACCACCCTGGTCTCCGCCGCGGGTTCGCTGATCAACATTGTGCTGCTGCCCATCTATACCTTTCTCATCATGTACTACCGACGGCTCATCCGTAAGTTTTTCATAGACAGTTTTGGCGAAAAGAACCAGGGTAGTGTGCTGGAAGTGATCGAGGAATCCAAAACAATTATCCAGGGGTATATGGTCGGACTGCTCATCGAAATGGCCGTGGTAACTGCACTGAACGCAGCTGGCTTTTTTATCATCGGCATACAGTACGCGTTTTTCCTGGCCCTGCTGGCCGCCATACTTAACATGATACCATACGTGGGTATGCTGGTGGCCTCGGTCATCTGCATGATCATCACGCTCACCACATCGGATAATATGACGGATGTACTGTGGGTTGGATTGATCCTGGTCATTGTCCAGTTCCTCGACAATAACCTGCTGATGCCCTATATCGTCAGTTCAAAGGTCCGCATCAACGCCCTGGCCAACATTGTGGGTGTACTGGTCGGCGGTGCCATTGGCGGGGTGGGAGGCATGTTCCTGTCCATACCCGGCGTGGCCATTATGAAAGTGGTCTTCGAACGGGTAGACGGACTGAAACCCTGGGGACTGATCCTGGGCGACGACCTGTCTATGGTGAATCCCAAAAAACGTGGGCGCATTTCGCGGAGAAACCGGAATGAAAAAGACCAGAGTACTGATTTGCCGGACAAAACAGGTAAAAACGTTGGCGGAGGCAAATCCGAGCCCGGAAAAGGCCAGAAACAGGGATAAAACCCTAATTTTGGGCTTTCCAACCCCGATCTTTCCACCGGTGGGGAAAAACAGTAGAAATTACCGGAGATTTTTTGCGTTTTTTCTGCTTTATCCCAACTTTTTCCCTACCTTTGCATCCCGAAATTTTCGGGAATAAACAGTTATTATCATGGCAAGAGTATGTTTGGTTACAGGTAAAGTGCCTATTGGTGGAAACAAGGTTTCCCATTCCAATATCAAAACAAAGCGTCGTTTTCTGCCTAACCTGCAGAAGAAGAGATTCTACCTGGTAGAAGAAGACAAATGGATCACAATGAAGTTATCAACCGAAGCGATCCGTACGATCAACAAAAATGGTCTGTACAGTGTGGTGAAGGAACTGAGGGCTAAAGGTGAAAAAGTATAACTGATCCCCCGGGACGCAGTTGCAAACAAGAAGCATTTACAATTTTCAAATAAATTACAATGGCAAAGAAAGGAAATCGTGTACAGGTGATCCTGGAGTGCACTGAGCATAAGGCCAGCGGCCAGCCAGGCACCAGTCGCTACATCACGAATAAAAATAAAAAGAACAATCCTGAAAGGCTTGAGCTGAAGAAATTCAACCCGATCCTGAAGAAAGTGACGGTTCATAAAGAAATCAAGTAATCACTGGCCCCGGTCAGCTGACATCATTTACATTATCAATTCCGCATCATGGCAAAGGCATCATCAAAGAACGCGAAGGTAAAAGACCTGAAGGCTTCAGCAGAAGCGAAGAACTACACGAAAGTGATCAAGGCGATCCGCAGTCCTAAAACCGGCGCGTACACTTTCAAGGAGCAGATTCTGCACAAAGACAAGATCAAGGATTTCCTGGCTCAGAAATAAGCTGATCCTTTATTCCCTCCGGGATGACAAGGCTTCTCCTGAAAGGTATATTCAAAAAGCTATTCGTAGGTTACGGATGGCTTTTGTCGTTTAACGGAACTGCCGGCAGGGGTTAAACTGGCCGGCCATCAACCGCGGCCGGGTGAGCTGATTCCGCGGAATACATCTCCGACAATCGTCCGCTTCACCTAATTTTACATCTATGGGATTTTTCAACAAGATATTTGGCAAAAAGGAGAAAGAGAGCCTCGACCAGGGCCTGCAGAAAACCAAGGAAGGTTTCCTTTCCCGCATCACCAAAGCAATTGCCGGCAAGGGTACAGTGGATGAAGAAGTACTCGATAACCTCGAGGAAGCCCTGGTTGGCGCCGATGTAGGCATCGAAACCACGGTGAAAATTATTGAACGGATTGAGAAGAGGGTGTCGAAAGACAAGTATATGAACAGCTCCGAGCTCAATAAATTACTGCAGGAAGAAATTGAACAGATTCTTGTAGATGCTCCGGAGTCAAATAGTTATGCCTTTGATTCAGCATTACCTTCCAAACCCTATATCATCCTGGTGGTGGGCGTCAATGGGGTGGGTAAAACAACCACCATCGGGAAGCTTGCCTATAATTTTAAAAAAGCAGGCAAGCAGGTGCTGCTTGGTGCCGCGGATACGTTCCGGGCAGCGGCGGTCGACCAGCTCACTATCTGGAGTGAGCGGACAGGTGTGCCGATAGTGAAGCAGGATATGGGATCCGACCCGGCGGCAGTTGCCTTTGATACGGCGCAGAGCGCGGTGTCGAGGCAGTCGGATGTGGTATTGATCGATACGGCGGGCCGTTTGCACAACAAGGCCCACCTGATGGAAGAACTGAGCAAGATTAAACGGGTTATACAGAAAGTAATTCCCGACGCACCGCATGAAGTGCTGCTGGTACTGGATGGATCGACTGGTCAGAATGCACTTGAACAGGCCCGGCAGTTTACCGCTGCCACGGATGTAACGGCACTGGCCATTACCAAGCTGGACGGTACCGCGAAGGGCGGGGTGGTGCTTGCTATCGCCAACCAGTTTAAGATCCCGGTCAAGTTTATTGGCGTAGGGGAAAAAATGGAAGATCTCCTGGTCTTCGACAAACACGAATTTGTAGACAGTCTTTTTAACCTGGAAAAACCAGCCTGACTTCAAACCAGCTGATATGGAATCGCTGATTGGCCTCGACATTGGAACTACCAACACAAAGCTGGTGATTGCAGGAAGGGATGGCAGCATGACCTGGTCTACCAGGAAAACATATCCGTCCACCCAGACCCCCGATGGCGGTCACGAACAGGATCCGGAACTGATCCTTGCTGCAGTAAAGGAAGTGCTTGCCCAGGGCCTGAAACAGGTAGATTCAACCGACATCCTTTTTATTTCCATCAGTGCAGCCATGCATGGCATGATACCGGTTGACGATGCCGGCAAGGCCCTGTCCCCGATGATGACCTGGGCCGATACCCGCAGCAACCCCATCGCCGTGGCGCTGAAAAACACCGGGGCCGGACGGCAGTTGCACCGCGATACCGGTACGCCGGTGCATCCCATGTCGCCCCTGTGCAAAATAGCCTGGCTTCGACAGGAACGACCGGCTGTCTTTGCGGCGGCCGCAAAATTTATTTCCATCAAGGAATACATCTGGTTCCACCTGTTTAGTGAGTTTGTGATCGACCATTCCATCGCCTCGGCTACCGGGTTATTCAATATCCGGACAAAGCAATGGAACCCGGCATCACTGGAATTTGCAGGTATCACGGCAGACAGGCTTTCGCAGCCTGTGCCCGTGGGCTATTCAAAAATATATGACGGCGTAAAGTATATCATCGGGGCAAGCGACGGGGCACTGGCCAACCTGGGCACCGGCGCAATCCGCGAAGGGGAGGTGGCACTCACCATCGGCACCAGTTCGGCAGTGCGGGTGATCAACCGGAAACCAATACAGGACGCTGCCGGCAGGCTGTTCAATTATATGGTGGATGACGGATATTATCTCTGTGGCGGAGCGGGCAATAACGGCGGCATAGCACTCCGGTGGTTCGTGGAATCATTTTACCCTGGGGAGCAGGGGGGTGACCTGAACCGGATCATCGAAGAAGCCGCATCGGTACCCGCCGGATGCGAGGGCCTGGTATTCCTTCCGTATGTATATGGGGAACGGGCGCCCGTGTGGGATGCCTCGGCAGCCGGGGTATTTTTCGGCATCCGCTCGCGGCACAACCGCGCGTACTTCCTGCGGGCGGTACTGGAGGGAATATGTTTTGCCCTGAAACAGATCCTGCAGGCACTGGAGGAGAACGGGGAAATGGTGAACGAAATACTGGCTAGCGGCGGCTTCACTGCATCGCCCGTCTGGCTGGAAATACTGGCTGGCATACTGGGCAAACCGGTGCGGCTGACGCAGGATGCAGATGCGTCTGCAATGGGAGCCATCTTCCTGGCAATGAAAGAAGAAGGGTTGATCGATTCTTTTGAATCGATTGACGGCCTGCTGGAAAAAAAGGAGCCATTTTTTCCCGATCCAGCGTATGCCGGCAGCTACGACCGGAACTACCAGGTGTTCACCCGGCTGTACGGGAAACTGGCAGACGAATTTGACCGGGGTTGATTACCTTTGCAGACATTTTATGAAGACAAAAACACTCAGGAAAGACAAGGTAAATATCATCACCCTTGGATGCAGCAAGAACATGGTCGACAGTGAAGTGCTGAGCGGCCAATTGCTGGCCAACCAGATTGACGTGGTCCACGAGAACCGTAGATCTGATCACAATATTGTAGTGGTGAATACCTGCGGATTTATTGATAAGGCAAAGGAAGAAAGCATCAATACTATCCTTGACCAGGTGGAACTGAAACGCAGGGGCAAGCTGGATAAAGTGTATGTAACCGGATGCCTGAGTGAACGGTATAAGAACAACCTCGAAGCGGAGATTCCCGAAGTGGATGCATTTTTTGGCACCATGGAATTACCGCTGATCCTCAAAAAATTTGAAGCTGATTACAAATCCGAGCTCATCGGTGAACGGTTGCTGGCTACGCCCCAGCATTATGCCTACCTGAAAATTTCGGAAGGATGTAACCGTACCTGTTCATTCTGTGCCATCCCGCTGATGCGCGGCAACCATACCAGCCGTACCATCGAGGACCTGGTTAAGGAAGCAGAAGGGCTTGTGCGCCGCGGGGTAAAAGAGGTGATGCTGATTGCGCAGGAACTGACCTATTATGGTCTTGACATTTATAAAAAACGGATGTTGCCTGACCTGCTTAACCGTCTTGCCGATATTCCCGGCCTGGAATGGATCAGGTTGCACTATGCCTATCCGTCCAAATTCCCGCTCGAGATACTGGATGTGATGAGGCAACGGGACAATATCTGCAATTACCTCGATATGCCGCTGCAACACGCAGCCAACAATATGCTGAAGGCGATGAAGCGCCAGATCACCCGCGAGGAAATGGAAGACCTTACGGCCGCCATCCGCGAAAAGGTTCCCGGCATCTGCCTGCGGACAACGCTGATCGCTGGATTTCCGGGTGAAACACTGGACGACGTGGAAGAATTGAAATCATTCCTGGTCAGGCAGCGCTTTGACCGTGTTGGCATTTTCTCCTACTCACATGAAGAAGGCACTTCGGCCTTTGGCATTGAAGACAACATACCATCGGAGGAGAAAGAACGCCGGGCGCAGGATGTGATGGAAACGCAGCAGGAAATTTCGCTGGAAAAGAACCAGGAAAAAATCGGAAAAACCTTTAAGGTGCTGATCGATAAAAAAGAATCCGGACGTTATCTCGGCCGCACGGAGTTTGATTCGGTGGAAGTGGATAATGAGGTAGTGATTTCCGGTTCGGGTAAATTATCCATCGGTGAATTTTACAACGTGAAAATCACCAAGGCCTACGATTATGATATCGAAGGTGAAGTGGTTTCTTAAATGAATAATATTCCGCTGAAGCTGTCCTCGACTACAAGGATCATGCGGCGCGGGGCTGAATGTTGATCGCCATATGAAATTACTACTACCCCTTGTTGCCCTTCTGATGGCCCTGACGTTGGCTGCACAGCCCGACTCCCGCAAGCGGCCTGCACCACGGATAAAATTCTTTACCCGTATAACCGAACTCCATCTTGAAAACCCGCTGTACGAAAACATCCCTGGCCGGGGAAGCTTCAGGGGTACCGCGGATGGCCGGGTGTTATACACGGCTTCCTCCAGGAAACATAAACTGGATGGCGTGTGGATGAGTTGGTACAGTAACCAGTCAGTCTGCGACTCGGGCAGTTTTTCCAAAGGCCTGCCCCACGGGGAATGGAAACGCTGGGATGAAAACGGGCGGCTGCTTTCAGTCAGGCATTATGATGCAGACCGCTACCAGCGTGTAACACAGGAAATGATGCATGCCAATCCGAAGGCGGTCCTGTTTCCCATTACCCGGTTGTACCGGCGCAACCCCGCACTGGCATTACATTACCTGCACGCTGATTACTCATTTCCGGGACACGATATGGCCCGTCAGGAAAGCCTCGAAGAACACGTGATCCAGAATACGTCCGGCACAGGTGTTTACCATCCGGTCTTCCGCCGCAGCCTGCATCATGGCCTGTTCATGAATTTTGACAGCGCTGGTTCAGCAATTGACTCCGGCTTTTATAAAAACGGTTTGCAGGAAGGCCACTGGATCCATCGCTTCGATGGGAATGGGTGGGAAGAAGGAAACTATTCCAGTGGCAAACGCACAAAAGAATGGAAAAGATATAACGCCTCGGGGCGGCTGCTGCTGCTTTCCATTTACAACAGGGAAGGTAAACTGGAATGGACAAGATCCTTCAGCCAACCCTGATTTCCGGCCGTATATTTGCATTTTAAACTGCAAAAAAATCATTGGATAAACGACCTTCCCTCATTGCCTGTATCATTATGGACCTGCTGGGTTATGCCACCTACACCGTGCCTGTGCTTGGTGAGTTTGCCGACCTGGTCTGGGCACCTGTTTCCGGGGCGATCTTCTTTGCCATGTTTGGCGGATGGAAAGGAGCTGCCGGCGGTGTATTCAAC
>SDZZ01000723.1 GCA_004173255.1 Chitinophagaceae bacterium
GTCGAAAATGATCGCCGTGCTGGACAGCGCCGGCATTGCACATCCGGCCGACCTGCTTGCCCGGCTGCCCGATGCCCCGGGAAAGACCTGGCAGGACCATATCATTGACATTTTCCCGGAAAACATTATTAAAAGCATCTATGAGGGTAATGTGTTACCGATCGTGCTGTTCAGCGTCATTTTCGGCATAGCCCTGGCGCTGCTGTCGGAACAAAAGAAACGGCCGATGCTGGACTTTGCCGAAAGCCTTTCGGAAACGATGTTCAAGTTTACCAATATCATCATGTACTTCGCGCCGTTCGGGGTGGGGGCTGCTATTGCGGTGACGGTCGGGCACCTCGGTGTCGATGTGTTGAAGAACCTGCTGATGCTGCTGGTCACCTTATATGTCGCACTGATTGCCTTCCTGCTGCTGGTATTGCTGCCGATTGCATTATTTATTGCGAAAATCCCGGTTAAAAAATTCGTGCAGGCCATCCGTGAGCCCGTTTCCATCGCGTTTGCGACCACCAGTTCGGACTCGGCCCTGCCCAAAACGCTGGAGAATATGGAACGTTTCGGCGTGCCGCGAAAAGTGGTATCGTTTGTAATACCCACCGGTTATACATTTAATCTTGACGGAACCACGTTATATCTTTCCCTCGCATCTATCTTTGTTGCGCAGGCTGCAGGTATGGACCTGTCGATCGGCCAGCAGATTATCATCGGTCTTTCCCTGATGCTCACCAGTAAAGGGGTGGCCGCAGTGCCGAGGGCTTCGCTGGTAATACTGATCGCCACTGCCAGCACGTTCAAACTTCCTATCTGGCCAATCATGGCCATTTACGGGATCGATGAACTGATGGATATGGCCCGCACCTCGGTTAACGTAATCGGCAACGCGCTCGCGAGTTGCGTGGTTGCCCGCTGGGAAGGGGAATTTGATGACCAGAAAGCACTTGCATTTACTGAAAAAACGGCTGATGCCATTTAACACCTAAAACATTCTATTCAGAACAGATCATGGAAAGTCTATTGCAGATATATTTATTGGAGGGTGCCGGTTTCATTGAACGCTTTATCACGTGGATCATCGAAAACGGAGGGCTGTATTTCCTGCTCTTCGTGGTGTTTGCCGAAACGGGACTGTTTATCGGCTTCTTCCTGCCCGGTGATTCGCTTCTTTTTGCCGCAGGTATTTTCATGAATGCGCTGGTGGCCGAGCTGGCAGGTCTTCCAAAAGACCAGCTCCATGGTTTCGGGTTGTGGCATATCATCATTATCCTGCTGGTGATTGCTGCATCTATCATCGGGAACCTGGTCGGTTACTGGTTTGGTTACAAAACAGGTCCTTTGCTTTTTGAACGGAGGGACACCTGGATTTTCAAGAAAAAACACCTGATGCGCGCCCGCGATTTTTATAACGAGTATGGCAAGGCCACCGTGTTTATGGCAAAGTTCCTTCCCATCATCCGGACCTTTGCGCCCATCGTTGCGGGTATTGTTCGCATGCCCAAGCCACAGTTTATTTTTTACAACATACTCGGTAGTATTGCCTGGGTTTCCTCGATGATGCTCGGTGGATTTTTCCTACAGACCTGGGTGG
>SDZZ01000724.1 GCA_004173255.1 Chitinophagaceae bacterium
CTTTATGGAGCCGTAAGTGGAACCCCATCCAAGTACCAGCACCTTGCCTTTTTCCTTACCGCTGTCGAGATGCTGTTCGGGAATGTAATCAGCAATCTTGTCCACCTTTTCCTGGCGGATCTTCACCATCAACTGGTGGTTTTCAGGATCGTAGCTGATGTTGCCGGTGATGTTTTGTTTTTCCAGGCCACCGATGCGGTGTTCCAACCCGGCCGTGCCCGGAACAGCCCAGGGCCTCGCCAGCTTTTCATCCCTCAGGTAGGGCTGCAGTTTTTCTTCGCCGTGCCCAAGTTCAGTCTTGAACTTTACATGGATGGGTGGCAGGTGTTCAGCATTGGGGAATTTCCAGGGTTCGGCACCATTGGCAATATATCCGTCACTCAGGAAGATAACGGGGGTCATGTGCTGCACTGAGATACGGACCGCCTCATACACCGCCTCGAAACAATCCGCCGGGGTTGATGCGGAAATGACCGGCATCGGGCATTCACCATTGCGGCCATAATACGCCTGCAGCAGGTCCGATTGTTCCGTTTTTGTGGGAAGGCCGGTGGATGGTCCGCCGCGCTGCACATCAATGATGATCAGCGGGATCTCGAGCATTACTGCCAGACCCATCGCCTCCCCTTTCAACGCCATACCCGGGCCGGATGTGGTGGTAACACCCAGTGAACCTCCGTAAGCTGCACCGATTGCGCTGCTGATAGCCGCAATTTCATCTTCCGCCTGGAAAGTACGGATACCGAAATTTTTATGACGACTGAGTTCATGCAGGATGTCGGAAGCAGGCGTAATGGGATAGGTTCCCAAAAACATTGGCAGTCCGCTAACCTGCGCCGCAGCGATGAGTCCATAAGCAAGTGACTGGTTACCCATCACCGACCGGTATTCGCCGGGTTCCATTTTTGCCTTCTCCACTTTGTAGGTTGTGGTAAAGGCCTCGGTGGTATCGCCGTAGTTATATCCTGCCTGCAGCACCTTGATGTTACTGTCAAATATATCTGGCTTCTTACCGAATTTTTCTTTCAGGAAGTCAGTTGTATTCTGCATGTCGCGTCCATACATCCAGTAAAGGAAGCCAAGCACAAACATATTTTTTGCGCGGTCCTTCTCTTTCATACCCATGGTGAATTCCTTCAGGGCCTCGCGGGTCATCTTGGTTACATCCATTTTGATCACCTCGTAATTTTCGAGGCTATGGTTCTCCAGTGGGTTTTCACCATCGGGATAATTGGCCAGCCGGAGGTTCTTGGAATCAAACCCGTCTGTATTTACAATAATCCTTCCGCCTTTTTTCAAAGCACCAAGATTGGCCTTCAGTGCAGCGGCATTCATAGCCACCAGCACATCGCAGGCATCACCGGGGGTAAAGATGGCATCACTTGAAAAACGGAGCTGGTATCCGCTCACTCCAGGCAAGGTTCCTATAGGGGCGCGGATTTCGGCAGGGAAGTCAGGGAAGGTCGAAAGGTCGAGCCCCAGCATCGCCGTATTATTGGTAAACTGTGTACCGGTCAGCTGCATACCATCACCACTATCACCCGCGAATTTTATAACTACCTCCTGGAGGACCTCCTGTT
>SDZZ01000725.1 GCA_004173255.1 Chitinophagaceae bacterium
GGCCAGTTCATAACCAGCGCCCCCTAATAACTTTTGCCATTGCAGGGTGCCGGCGCCATCTGTTTTTACTATCCACAGGTCACTACCCCCATTGGTTATCACACCAGCAAGGGTGCCCGTATTAGAAGACTGGCTCATGCCAGCCAGGATGTATCCAGCATCAGCAGTTTGCTGAATGCTTTTTATAGTTTCGTAACCAGATCCTCCCAGTAATTTTTGCCATTGCGTGTTGCCGTTGGCATCCAGTTTTATCAGCCAGCCGTCGCCACCACCGTTCGCTACAATTCCGGTGAGTGTTCCCGTATTGGAAGAAGTAGCGTTGCCGGCCACCACATAGCCACCGTCGGTTGTTTGCAATACTGCGCTGGCATAATCATTTGGACCACCGCCCAGCAATCTCTGCCATTGAATATTGCCGTTGCCGTCAAGCTTCATTATCCAACAATCATAAGATCCGTTTGATATTACGCCGGTAAGGGTACCTGTGTTGGAAGAGGCACTATGACCCACTACGATGAAACCTCCGTCCCCCGTTTGTTGTATAGCGGTAGCCTCCTCTACACCACTACCCCCAAATAGTTTCTGCCATTTTATATTACCCCCGCCATCTACCTTCACTATCCAGCCATCAAAACCACCGTTGGAAGTAATACCGCTTAAGGCACCCGTGTTAGACGAGTTGCTTTGCCCGGCCCAGACATAACCGCCATCGGAGGTTTTTTTGAAGCTATTGATCTTTTCAGTTGCATACCCGCCTATTAATTTATTCAGCGTGCTATTGGCAAAGATGGCATTGGTGATTTCGTTGGAGAGGGCATTTGATATACTGTACCAGGCCGTTCCGTTGAAAAATTCAATGGCGTTGGATGTGGTGTTATAAATAATTAACCCGGCCGCTGGTGAAGGAATATCATCCCGTTGTGTGGCACTCATGCGAGGCGGCAGCAAGCCGCTGTTGGTACTGGTTACATCTAGCTTGGCACTGGCAGCAGGCACGGGAACACCGATGCCTACGTTTTGTGCATTGCCTACAGCGATGAGCATTGCGTAAATGATTAGAAAGCAGGTTAGTTTTTTCATGATCTCTACAATATTAAAAGATGGAATAATAATTTTTAATCCGGGGTGGAATGGAATATCGGGTATTAAAAATATACCTTATTGGGAAGATAAATGGGTGTATACGCCCAATGTAGTAGCTGCGTTCAGATTCAAAAAATGGCGCCGGCAAAGCATAGTGTTTCCCCACTGCCGGGGTTGCTGTCTCCAGGAACCGAAACGGATTCGTGTTGTGTTAAGAACCGTGGTCAATAAAATAAGATAGGTTCCCGCAGATTGTCGGAGATGGAGAACACGCAGATTTGCGGAGATTCTCGTCTGGCGCAAGTGTTCCCCGATTCATCGGGGGTCACTTGATGCCGGCAAGTTCTCCCGGATTGTATCCGGGGTTGGGGTCTCAGCTGCCTTTGCAATAGCCGCTGCCAGGATTCGTGTTGTCTTAGGAACCGTGGTCAATAAAATAAGACAGGTTCCCGCAGATTTGCGGAGATTAAGAACACGCAGATTTGCGGAGATTTACT
>SDZZ01000216.1 GCA_004173255.1 Chitinophagaceae bacterium
TTCAATGTCAGGTTGTGGGTAAACTCCTGTTTCAGCGCGGGGTTGCCTTCATAAATATTCAGCGCGTTGCTGATATCAGGAACGGGCTGCAACTGGCTGACCGATGGCTGCTGGGTGTAAGTGGAATAGTTGAGCGTAAGGCTTTTGTTGCGGATAAATGTATACTGCGCGCGGGCATTGGGTAATAGGTTGTTGAAATCCTTACTCAGGTCAGAGGCCTTCAAACCCGCTACCACCTTGCCCTCCAGCATGGCGCTCTGCCACGTAATACCGGCGGAATAACTGAGTTTGCCACGGACTGACCGGACGCGCAATCCGGCGTTGGTGTAACCATAGCTGCTTTTAAAATCATTGCTGAGGGAATCGTTCAACTGGTCATATGCATTGGTTGATTTGTTATAGTCATACGCCTGTTTTGCCGAAGTACTGGTGATGTAACTTTTACCAACACTGAATTCGAGCAGCGACTTCCCGGACAAAGGCTCGGTGTAAACGGCACGACCAGTGAGACCATGCTGGCTGGCCTGGTCATAACTATGCTGGTTGATCGAATCACGGTACGGGCTGCTGTCAAACGGAAAATACTCATTCACCGATTCCTGGTCGGATTCCCCATCGCTGTCATTGAGGAGTCCCTGTAAGCTGAGTGAAAACGTTCGGCCCTTTTTCCTGAATTTTTTCCGGAAAAGGACATCGGTGCGGACGTTGATGGCATCCGCACTCCGCACATAATTGTTGTAGCCGCTGTTGCTGAGTCTGCCGTCACTGCCGGATTGCATATAGCGGCTCCTGTTATCGGAAGCGGTGCGCTGTAATCCCAATGACGGCGTAACTTTTATGGAATGGAAACTATCGATACGGTGGTCAAAACCAAGATTCAGCCTGTGGCTGTTGTTATTGGTGTAACTGTTCTGCTGCTGCCGGTAGTTATAGACGGAATCAGGCAGCAGGAACGTGCGTTCAAGATCGGTGCTCGTCTTCGGGCTGAAATTGTTATAGAAATAACTACTGGTAAAGTCGGTCGATTGTCCAATGATGTTGTTATAGTTCAACCCACCCCCGTAAATGCTGCGGATACCCTGGTTGGTCGATGAAGCAGCAGCCAGTGCAGCCATCTGCCCCTGGCTGAGAGTTGCCCCGCCCTGGCCGATCCTGCCAAGCGCACCGGAAAAATTCATCATGTCCGAAAAGGAAAATCCTTCGGTATTGGTATTGTTCCCCATTCCCACGGCCGACAACTGCCTCGCTCCCTGGAAGGAGTTAAGATTGAACCTCCCTTCCATTCGCTTATCAGAACCTGCTCCCGCGGACACCTTCCCGAATACCCCTTTCTTTTTTTCCTTCTTTAACTTAAGGTTGATGGTCTTTTCACTATTGCCGTCATCAAAGCCGGTCAGCATTGACTGGTCACTTTGCCGGTCGTACATCTGCACCTTGTCGATTGCATCCGCCGGCAGGTTCCTGGTTGCCATCTTCGGATCGTTGCCGAAAAACTCCTTCCCGTCAACCAACACCTTTTTTACATCCTGGCCGTTGGCCTTGATATTTCCGTCCTTGTCCACCTGCAGGCCCGGCAGTTTTTTCAGCAGCTGCTCCACGTTCGCATTGGGTTGGGTTCTGAACGCATCAGCATGGTACTGTACGGTATCGCCGACCATGCTGACAGGTGGCGCTTCGCTGCTCACCACCACTTCCTGCAACACCACCGACTGGTCCTGCATATTCAGGATACCCAGGTCCACCTCCCGCGCAGCTTCAGTGATAGTAAAGTTCTTAGAGAAGTTATGGTATCCGACATGGCTGGCCAGCAAACGGTATTCCCCTTCGGCCAGGTGCATGATCCTGAAATAACCGGACGAACTGGTCATGTTGAACGATACCAGCGATGAATCCTTCCGTTTCAGGATAGTAACCGTTACATCGGCCAGCCGTTTTGAGCCGGCGCTTTCATAAGCCGACCCGGAGACAGAACCGCTCTGCGCCCGGCTTTCAGCCAATATAAAAAAACAGGTGAGAAGCAGGGAGAAGTATTTCATAAACCGGTAGTTGATCGGTTGCGAAACTATCCTTCCTCCTTTTCAAAGCGGGTTAACCAGCGTGGTTATAAAGTTAATCAACGTTAAAGTTCTTCCTCATCGATCATGTCGCCCCGCTCACTGTCTTCACGTTCCCGCTCATAAATGCGGAACCTTACTTTCCACTCCATGTACTCGTACTGGAGTGAAACTTCCACTTTCATTTTTGAAACATAAGCGTCGGCTTTCTCGAAAGCCAGGACGGAGCTGCTGAACTTCCGCTCTTCCACTGGTTTCTGGAAATCGCCTTTCAGGTAAAAGGTGACCCCGTTATCCATCTTCACCGCCATGTGGTTAAATAAGGCATACACTGAGCGATACTTCCTGCAGGCCTCTTCAAAGTCTTCCGTAGTCAGCAGCAACGCCTCACAACTCACTACCGGCCGGCCTTTGGCGGA
Source organism: Chitinophagaceae bacterium (assembly GCA_004173255.1). GTDB lineage: Bacteria > Bacteroidota > Bacteroidia > Chitinophagales > Chitinophagaceae > JBEVJC01. The sequence continues at coordinate 2,474 of SDZZ01000216.1, forward strand.
ATACTTAGTGATTATCGAACTCTCTGCCCCGTCAATATGGAAGTTGAGTTCGTAATCTGTTGCCTGTGTTTTTTCCTGGAGAACGTCGCCCTGCAGATGGGAGAACTGGTTGGGATAATCGCGGATAACTTTCTTAAGATCGTGACCAAGTGCATTGCCGGGAAGCTGCAGCTGGGCCTTTGCGGACAGAACAAGCACGAGTGAGAACCCTGTAATACACAGGGATTTTACGATTTTTTTCAATGGTAATGGATTTATGGGTTAGTAATCAGCGACAAAGAAAAAAAATATTATTTTCTTTACATACTTTTCCACAATTATTTTTCGTTTATCTTTCACAAAACACATCCAATATGAAAAACATGAACATCATCCACTCACATGAAGAAGCGAAAATCTATCGCAGCTACTACAAACCTTCATTTAATGTATTGTTCCTGCTGAAGTCGGTGCTGGCAGTTTTCATATCAGGCTCATCACCTGCAGCGGGCAGTTTTGCACGCAGGAAATAACAGAGTCACTAACCCACCCATTATATCAGGTCCTTTGTTTTGCAGGGGACTTTTTTTTTTGATCATGCGTAACCAGCGAGGATACGACCGGGCGCCGATCGATCCTTCCACCACTTTTATTCAAGGCCTGACTGAACAGGTATTCCGCATCTGTTCAAAGGCCTAACTGAACAGGTATTCCACTTCTTCTGAAAGGCCCGACTGAACAGGTATTCCACTTCTTCTCAAAAGGCCTGACTGAACAAATATTCCGCATCTCCTCAAAAGGTCTAACTGAACGAATATTCCGCATCTCCTCAAAGGGCCTAACTGAACAGGTATTCCACGTCTTCCCTGCTGAGGCTCTTGACAAAGGACGAGTCGTCGGCAATGAGATCCTTCGCGAGGGCGCGTTTTTTATCCTGCAGTGACAGGATTTTATCTTCGATCGTATCCTTACAGATCATGCGGTAAGCGAATATGTTTTTGGTCTGCCCGATCCGGTGTGTCCGGTCAATAGCCTGTTGCTCCACCGCGGGGTTCCACCACGGATCCACAATGTACACGTAATCGGCAGCGGTAAGGTTGAGCCCCACACCACCCGCTTTCAGCGAGATAAGGAATACCCGCACGCCATCATCATTCTGGAAACTCTGGATCGCTTTCTCGCGGTCAGGGGCAGAGGTGGATCCGTCAAAGTATTCATATTTCACACCAAGCTCGTCCAGTTTCGCCCTGATCAGTGCAAGCATGCCGAGGAATTGGGAAAACACCAGCGCCTTGTGGTTACTGATATTCTCGGTGATCTCCCGACCAAGTTCTTCCAGCTTGATGGAATGGTTTTCGAGTTTCTCGTCTTCGTTCATGATAGCCGGCGAGTCGCAGATCTGCCGAAGCTTCATCAGGCCCTGCAGGATGGTCAGTTGTGATTTATGGATTCCCTGTTCCTGGATAGTGCCCAGGATTTTGTCCCTGAAGTCATTCCGGTATGCATCGTAGATCTTCCGCTGCTCATCTTCCATTTCGCACCAGAGGATCATCTCCTGTTTCGATGGAAGATCTTTGGCCACCTGCTCTTTGGTGCGGCGAAGTATGAACGGGTAGAGTAGTTTTTTGAGATGTTCCTTGCGATCCTGTTCGCCGAACTTGTCGATCGGGATGGCAAATTCCTGCCGGAAAAACTCCATAGTCCCCAGCATACCCGGGTTCAGGAAGTTCATTTGCGCAAATACATCAAACGTGTTGTTCTGCAACGGCGTACCGCTCATGCACAGGCGGTGTTTGGCATTCAGCAATCCTGCAGCCTTGGTTACCTTGCTTGCCGGGTTCTTGATCGCCTGGCTTTCATCGAGCACCACGAAATCAAAATTGACACTCACCAGCAGTTTGATGTCACTGCGCAGTGTACCGTACGTGGTAATGGTCACATCATGATCCAGGATTTCCTCGCGCTGCCTTGTCCGGGTAGCACCATGATGGATGCGGTATGTGAGTTTCGGGGTAAACTTTTTAATTTCATTTTCCCAGTTATAGATCAGGGTAGTGGGGCAAACCACCAGTGCCTTGATATTACCCTGTTCGGCACGGGCATGTTCCAGGAACGAAAGTGCCTGTACCGTTTTACCAAGACCCATATCGTCGGCCAGGATGCCACCCCATTTAATATCTTTCAGGTAATTGAGCCACTGGAAACCTGCAATCTGGTAGGGTCGAAGGATCGGTAAAAGATGCTCTGGTGGCGGTATGTCGCGGATCTTATTGAATTCGCGCAGCTTTTCATATTTTTCTTCCAGCTGCACGGCCAGTTCTTCCTCATCCCTGGATTCGTACAATTCGTCCACCACACTCAGGTGGTAACGGGAAAGTTTAAGGTTATTGCTGTTGCCTTCGCCCACGCGGAACAACAAGGAATATTTTTTCAGCCACTCTTCCGGCAGGATGCCGAGCGTGCCGTCATTCAGCTGAACAAACTGCTGCTTGTTTGCAAGCGCGCGCTTCACATCGGCTACTGTTACTTTCTGGTCGCCGAATACGATATCCACTTTGGCATCAAACCAGTCGGTATTGCTGCTGATAAATATTTTCGTCTGCGGCTTCGCAGTATTGAAACGGAAATTTTTGAGTGCTTCAAATCCAAATACCGGTGTCTTCATATCCTTCATTGCATCCACAAAAAGGAAGAACCAGTTATTCTTCAGGACATCTGTGCCCTTTAGTGCGAGCGAACCATTTTCTTCATTCACAATAAAGTTGGAATGCAGGTTCTGCAGTTTTTCAATAAACTGTTTTTCCACTTCGCGGTTGCGATGCACCAGTACCACCTTATCACCCTGGGGAACCACGATTTCGTCGCGGTCGCGCGATTTTGTTTCAAAGCCTTTATACGAAAAAGAGGGCTGGAACACCAGGTAGTCGCCCTTTTCGACCAGGAAAAGTTTCACTTCCGGATCGCCGTCCCTGATTTCCTGCACGAGCGATTTGTCAAAATCAAGTTTGTGCTCTTTTGCAAGGGGTAGTATAAATTCCTGGAGTGTCTTAGTCCATTCACCCACCGGTATGGTCATCTTTCCATTGGGCAGGAATTTCTCAACCAGGTGTACCACCTCATTACTCTGCCAGCAGAACAGCTGGTTGTTATAAAGGAAAAACAGGGGACTGCTGCATTCATTGTCACCGAGATCATAATCGATGCCCTGTGCACGTACCCTGCACTCCACGCTATACGACGAATTTTTTTTGACGAAGAAATGCGGACGTGCCTCTTCGGTTGCCACCTGCAGCGGTTCAAGGCTGGCAGTTTTGAATGGCTTGCCTTCCGGCAAAATAAAAAACAAGGCTTTCTCCGATTGCTCCATGCACAATTTCTTGATGCGGGGGAACAGGTATTCGGCCATCAGCTCCTTCGTTTCACTAGGCAGGTCTTCCCCTTCCTGCTGGATGATATTTTCCCAGATACCGGAAAACGGCGAATTGCGGCTGATGTATTTATTGATTTCTGTATCCTGCAGCTTACGCAATATGGTCAGCAGTTGTTTATCTTCTTCCATCAGCTTGTCCATATCCAGGTAGCGGCTGATATCGGGTTTTTCCACCTTACCGGCAAAACCATCATTCTGTTCGTTGGGCTCACCGATCACAGCATCGATGGTGAAATGCGGATATTGTTTTTTGTTGAAGTTAAAAACCACGCCCAGCCGCAATTGTGGCCGCACGGTTTCTTCCTGGACCTCTACCGGTGCTTCCACTTCCTTTTCTTTCTGAGGAAGGAATACGGGGCGGTTAACCGAAGCTACCGGTGCTACGCGCTTTATTGTTGAATCGAGCACACGCAGGAAGGGTTTACCTTCTTTATAGGCGAATTCAAATTTTCCCTTCAGGTCATCCGACAGGGAATAACCATATGCCTCGAGCAGTTTATTTTTTTCCTTGTCCCAGTTGCGGATCGTTTCAAAATAATTAGCGCCATGTGCGTTCAGCAGTTGCAGGAACACAATCACTTTTGGCAGGCAGAGCGGATGCTCCGTATCCACATAGTCGCAGCTGGTATCGAAATTGCGTTCTTCATTTTTACGGATCAGTACCTTGTACATTTCGCCGTTGATGGGAACGTTAGCTTTGACTGTTTCGTTTTCCGCCAGTTCAATCTTGGCCTTGTTGGTCCGAAGCCACACTTCCGCTTCATCAAAGATTTCCGGGGAAGAAAGCAGGCGTAAGGTTTTCAGCTCTATCGCTTTCATTTTAGCGACCGTATGGCGCTGGTCGTATTTGACTTCTTCTGCTTCCAGCTGGCCCTTGTCGATCATTTCCTGTAGCTGGAACAGCGATGCGGTTTCATGGCGGCAGATATCACCGATATTGTAGGGGCAGCTGCAACGCAGGGAAAGTTCCTTTGCATCCTTGAACTTGTGGATATATACTTTATAGTAAGTGGCGTAGCTATCGTCTTTTACACGGAATACAGCGCTTCCAAAAAGGTCATCGTATTCAATCAGTTCAACATAACCAATGGCATGGATTTTTTTTCCACGTCGTATCACTTCATCGGTCCCATGTGTATAAACATACTTCAGCAAATGTGGTAAAGCCATTCTTAGTTTTTGATGTGCAAAATCGGGCTTGCATTTCGTGTGTAACCGGGCTGGCCGGGACTGTCCACGAAAGGGCAACCGGCAAATCTAAAGGAAAGTGACTCGCATTTCCTTGAAAAATGAAGCAAATTTTTTGAGTGTTCCGGGAGCGGGAAAAAAGAATTATCTTGTATGGTTTTGCGCTTTCGCAAAGCAATTGTGATGCCCTGGTTCCGTCTGCATTGCCGACCGGGTACGCGCCACTTCATCGGTCCTTTCATTTTTTTCCCGGCTATCGCACTGCGCAGATAAGGATCAGTTGGCCAGCATTGTTTTCGTAAACAACCAACAGTTGGGGACCGTCTACAACCAGCCGGGTCTTCATTTAGCCGGCACCACCAGTTTCCCTTCATGGTACACCGGGATCACGTTTGCGATATCGGGTGT
>SDZZ01000726.1 GCA_004173255.1 Chitinophagaceae bacterium
TTGCTTCCCCTCATAAATCCGTTGTTTCAGCCTTTGACCAAAAGCTATCTTTGCTTCTTCAGCAATGTCCCAATCGTTAGTCAATAATTCTTTTTCAATAAAAGACTCCAGGAAAAATACATCCTGAACACTTGCTTAACCGGTTAGGTAACGGCGCAACATCTCCCTTACTTCCGCCGTCGTCATGACCTTAAATATTAAAGGGGCTACTTTTTCGTGCCGGACTTGGCCGCGAGATGGATGGCTTCCTTGATTCTCAGATAAGTCCCACAACGGCAAATATTACCCGCCATCGCATCATCAATATCCTGATCAGTCGGATTCTTTTTTTCTTTCAGAAGCACAGCAGCAGACATGATCTGACCGGCCTGGCAATAGCCACATTGCGAAACGTCCAGATCAAGCCAGGCTTTTTGCAATGGGTGTGAATGATCCGGCGAAAGTCCCTCGATGGTCACCACTTTTTTACCCTGGGCAACACTCGCTTTGGTCACACAGGAACGAAAGGCCTGCCCATCCACATGCACCACACAAGCACCACACTGAGCGATTCCACAGCCATACTTGGTACCTACCAGCCCGATGATATCGCGCAATACCCATAGCAGCGGCATATCCGGATCTGCATCTATATTATAAGTTTTCTTGTTGATATTCAGCGTAATCATAACTGTAATTGAAATAAAAGATAAACATTAAACTGCCTGATTGGTATTGATTTCTTTAGCGAAAGGTTGCTGATACCGGCGCTGACCTGAAGCTTTGTACAATGCGTTGGCCACCGCTCCAAATACTGGCGGAAAGGGAGGCTCCCCAAGCCCGGTAGGATCCAGATCATTTTTCACAAAATGCACGTCGACCTTTTTTGGCGCTTCATGCATGCGGATGATCCGGTATTTATGAAAGTTATTTTCTTCCACCACTCCATCCTTATGGGTCAGCCCACCATAAAGGGCGTTGCCGATACCATCCACCACTGCGCCCTGCACCATATTCATGGCCGCATCAGGATTGATCACAATTCCACAGTCGATCGCACTGAACACCCTTTCCACATAGGGCTCGCCATCTTTGATAAGCATGTCCACCACGTGGGCAGCATATGAGTTATGGCAAAAATAGGCGGCCACCCCACGGCTGTATTTCTTATTGGCGAGGTTGTTCCAGCCCGATTTTTCTTTCACCAGGTTCAGTACCCCTGCATAACGGTCTGCATCATACTCATTGTTTTTTCCCACAGGCGCCGTTTTTGCTTTTTTCAATAGCTCCAGACGGAAATCAATGGGATCCTTTCCCATCGCCTCAGCGAGTTCATCCAGAAAGGACTGCTCGGCAGCGGCATTGAAATTTGACCTTGGTGCCCGGAAAGCACCGATAGTGATATTGGACAGGATCGCCCAGCCTTCAGCCAGGTAGTTATCCACCGCGCCCGCCGGAAAGCGGTTGGCATGGATGGCATGTTCAGGAATCCCGCCTCCTTTTACATGGAAAGCGATCAGGTTTTTATCCTTATCCAGTGCCGCCCGGTAAGTTGCGGTATACATCGGGCGGTAAATGCCATACGTACTGTCATCC
>SDZZ01000217.1 GCA_004173255.1 Chitinophagaceae bacterium
CAGTACATTGTTTCGGGTATCGGTCACCTGATTAAACTGAAAGCGGTGGACAGTAAACAAATGGCCAACCTGCAAACGATCCTGGAACAGGCCATCCCCTATCTCGACCGCAAAATCAGGGAGGACTATGATTGGCTGGTAAAAAATAAAACCGACCTCAAAAAATACCTGCCCGGTAGCCTGGAGATACAATACCTGTACATGCGCAGCTTTTTCCATGGTGTACCGGTGGCAAAAGCAAGCCAGACGGCATACAACTATTACATGGGCCGCCTGCCACAAAGCTGGAAAGACCAGACGAAATATATGCAGGGCATGACTGCCCTGGTGCTCCATCGCAAAGGCGATAAGGCGACAACAGCAGCCATCCTGCAATCGTTAAAGGAGACATCGATTGTCAACGCCGAACTCGGCCGTTACTGGAAAGATGCCCAACGCGGATGGTGGTGGCACCAGGCTCCGCTCGAAAGGCAGTCGCTGCTGGTGGAAGCTTTCCAGGAAGCAGGCAATGACCAGTCAACCGTTGATGAATTAAAAACGTGGCTGATCCGCAACAAACAAACGAATAACTGGGAATCGACCAAATCCACCGCTGAAGCCTGCTACGCCTTATTGCTCGGCGGCAGCAACTGGATCAGCAACAATGCGACCGTTCAAATCAAACTCGGCAACAAGGTCATCGCGCCAACTTCCGGCGAACTGGAAGCGGGCACCGGTTATTTCAAGGAAAAAATTGATGGCGACAAAGTGCAGCCGGCCATGGGTAATGTAAACGTTACCATGAACACCACCCCCAACAGTTCACAACCAGGCTGGGGCGCAGTATACTGGCAGTATTTCGAAGACCTCGATAAGATCACCCCTTCCGCTACGCCGCTGTCACTGGTTAAGAAATTATTTATCCGGAAAAATACCGACCGCGGTCCGCAACTGACGCCAGTAAATGATGGTGATGTATTAAAGGTGGGTGATAAAATAACGGTGCGTATCGAACTGCGTGTCGACCGCGACATGGAGTATGTCCACATGAAAGATATGCGCGCAGCCGCCCTGGAACCGACCAACGTAATCAGCAGTTATAAATACCAGGACGGACTCGGCTACTATGAGAGCACCCGCGATGCGTCGACCAACTTCTTTTTCAGTAACCTTAATAAGGGGACTTATGTATTCGAGTACAATCTTTTTGTGACGCATAATGGCAACTTCAGCAACGGCATCACCAGCATCCAGTGCATGTATGCCCCTGAGTTCAATGCCCACAGCGAGGGAGTACGGATCAGTGTTGAATAAATTTTCCTGCAGGACGACGGCAACCTGTTGCCAAAAATAACCGGGCATCGTTATCCGGCAAATCGGCACCCCGAACCCGCACAACATAAATGTGCTGTTCCAGCGTTAAGGCGTGTACCGGCCCCGGCCGATACACGCCTTTTTTGTTTATCTTGATCACTGAACATGCACCGCCCGATCCTCTACATATTGTTATGCATTATCATCTTTTCTTCCTGCCGGGTTATTGAACCCGTTGGCAACGGGCATTATTATGGTCCGGCCAACTCATCATCGAGGCTCCAACTCAACGCCGACTCCACGTTCGAACTGGCCATGCTGGATCCTGCCCGTGACAGCCTGCTGTTTCCGGGACTTCCATTCCGGGCATTCTGGCTCACCGGTAAATGGGCCAGGTATGGAAAAGACCACTGGACGCTGCTTCCGGATATGACGCCCAACACAGCGACAAGCATTGATGATTCCATCAGCCGGTTCACTACTATCAACTCATTTTCTTTCTGGGATAAATATGGCGCCCCGGTGAATATCCGTTCCATCCGTTTCGGACGCACCCGACCAAAACCGCACTACGGCAACAGCCTTTATTTCTTTGCGCAGGATTTTTATGAAGCCGATACCGTCCATTTTGAAATGGATGGTTATGATGAATTCAGGTATCCCGGCAGCATTCCATGGGCAATCGGGAACAACGGTCACAAGATCACACTCATTGCAGGCACTACTGGCTATCTGCGCCAACCCATCCGTGTTACCCGCAAAAGAAACAAACTTTATTTCCAGGGCTCAAGGAAAGCGTTAGTGCAAAAGTGACCTAATTTTGCAGCATGCATTACGACTACCTCATCATTGGCCAGGGCATTGCCGGTACCTTCCTCAGCTACTACCTGCAGCAACTGGAAAAAACGGTACTGGTCATTGATGAAGTGAAAAAAGACAGCCCCTCGCGGATCACCGCAGGTATCATTAACCCCGTAACCGGACGGCGGCTGGTTACCGTATGGATGGCCGACCAGATCCTGCCTTTTGCGTGGGATGCCTACTCAGCTATCGGAGCACAGCTGGATATTCCGGTAATCTCGCAACGGAATGTGATTGATTTCTTTCCCAACCCGTTTATGCGGGAAGGTTTCCTGGAAAAAATAAAAACGGGCGACCAGCACGTGCATGCCTATCCGGAACAGAATCATTTCAACCATTTTTTTAACTATGAATTCGGTTGCGGCGAAATAAGACCGGCCTATACCGCACACGTGGAAGTCTTACTGCCAGCATGGAGAAACCGGCTGAACAACATCGGCGCGTTGAGGGAAGAACGATTTGACCGCACATTGCTTCAATACCAGAACAATGGTATCAGTTACAAGGATGTTACCGCATCAAAAATCATCTACTGCGATGGACCAGGCGGATTTGAAAACCCGCAGTTCAGCAAACTGCCATATGCTCCCAACAAGGGGGAGGCACTGGTTCTGGAAATCCCGGACCTGCCACCGCATCATATTTATAAAAAATCAATGATGCTGGTACCCATGGTAGAACCGGGCCAGTTCTGGGTCGGATCAAGTTATGTATGGGACTTTGATAATGCCGACCCCACACAGGAATTTTATGATCGCACCAACGCGGTTTTGAAAGAATGGCTGAAACTTCCTTATAAAATACTTGAACACCGCTCAGGCCTGCGCCCTGCAACGCTCGAGCGGCGGCCATTCTGTGGTATACACCCTTTACATCCGCAGGTTGGCATCCTGAACGGCATGGGAACAAAGGGATGTTCACTTGCGCCGTTTTTTGCCAGCGAGCTGGCAGAATTCCTGGTAAATGAAAAACCGATTGCAGCAGATGCAGACGTGAAGCGTTTTACAAAAGTGCTGAGTCGTTAGGAAGCCCCTGTGCTGGTAATCACTATTGGAAATCAATCGCGTTAGTCAGGTAATGCAGGTTGCGATGATCACATTTAAAAAGATCAATCCACTTCGACCAGTAACTTGGAGGTAGTGCTCGGATCCTGGTTCAGCACTTTACAAAGTGAATCGTACAGGTCAGGCATATTCTGCCGTAATCCCACCGGGTTCTCGAAGAAAGCCTCTACGCTTACTGCCCAGAACTCATGCATATTGGTGAAAGCATAGTTGCGGAGATAACTCCTGCGGTTGGTAATGACGTCGGCCAGGATGGGCCCGGTAGTGAGGGAAAATTTTTCGTAGTTGAGACGGAAGTTCGAATCGCCGCCAAACTGCGCAAAGTAATTATTGTAGAGCAACGCGTGCGACATCTCATGCACGGCCACGTTTACATTATCATTTTTATACGAATACCCGTACAGGAAATGTTTCCAGGAAAGGTAAATACCATCGGGAGCCACGTGCCCGACATATAACTCGTTATCATTGTCCATATGATAAGCATCAGCAAGGATGTAGATATCCTTGAAGAACGCCATCTGGTAATTTTTTAGTCCAAAGGTTACCTGCACGGCGGAGGCACTTACCAGGATAGCCGTATCCTCACTATGCTCAACACCGATATAATGGAACTTTTTCAACTTGCGGTACTGGTAGGTGCGCCTTACAAATTTCCGCTTAAGATCATCGGGAAGGTCATTGAAGTAGGTGAACACGCTTCCTATTATATATGCATAGTTCTCATAAACCGATTCATCCAGTTCCATTTCCTCGATAAAAGGGATGGACGTGGCGATCGATCGTTGCGCGAAAATATTATTAAGCTTTCTCAGAAAGGAATGCATATGTGTACGGGTTCAGCATAAATATATACACTGGGTACCCGATTTGCAAGCCCCTGCCAGTAATAGCTACAGGTAGTTTTACGATAGCCGAAAAATTTGCTTTGGTAATCAACTACATAACATGCCGGCTCCCTTCATTTATTTTTCAATGGGGACGGACTTTACACCTGTCTGCCCATAAAATACGGGAAAATACATCAGGTAGGATTTGGCCGGGTTCAGGTTATAAACACCTGTATACCTCGGCTCCAGCCGGATCTCAAAATCGTATTTCCCCGTTGGCACCGAGGCCATAAAGAACACCTGTTTATCCTTCAGGTATTCAATATGCACGCGCGGGTCCAACTGTGGCTTTGAAGCATATGTGCACCCGGCCGGGATCGGGATCTCAAACTGCACATACTCTGCATCTTTTTTTACATCCACTGTTATCTTCATGATTGCATTCGTGCCTGCACTAAGAAAAGATGTCCTGCGCCCTGCCACCTCAAACCAGGTATTGATTTCAAATTTATCCCTAACGGGTTGCGGATTCACATTAAACGTATCCTGAGATGCAGTGAGGAAGAGTAGTCCACCTCCGGTCCTGCTGATCGTTATTTCATCATCGGCGTTTAACCGAAGTGTTGCAGGAAAACTATCAACTATGTTTGTCCCGTTAATCAAAAGCCGGGCCTTGTCCGTAAAACCCGATTGTCCCTTCAGGATAAAAGGCAATATCGCCGAGGTGACCGCTGCACTTTCCACCGTGTTTCCCCAACGTCCTTTCGTTCGCCTGCTCAGGAAATAACCGACAATGGCCTTTAGTTCGGCCTCATGTCCACCGGCTGCCGACAGCACGCGGAAAGCGAGCACTGTTGCAGCCATTGCATTTGAATGCCACGAATAATTATCAGTACCCCAATGGATAGATCCAAACATGTCTTCCTGCCGGATACTGACCAGCTGGCTGAGGAACTTACCGACCGGTTCACCAATATTCTGAAGTACACGCGTGTATTGCCATTGCTGGTAAACAGACAAGCTGTCAAAAACTATCTGATCAAGGTACGGCCGATAGTCCATCTGGTGCTTCACCTCACTCATGGTGTGCAGGATGTCAAGTTTTTTACCGGGCGCCGATGTACGCTCCAGTTCGTGCTGCAGGTACAGGATACCACTGCGGATATTGGTCTGCATCAGTGCATCGACAGGCAGCTCCACCAGCGATCGCATGATATAATGGGTGATTGCCGGATCGGAGTCACCTCCTTTCCACCAGGCCCAGCCGCCGTCGTACGACTGGGCTGACTGCAACTTGTCTGTGAGGTAAGTGATCATCCGTTCGTGTTTGAATGGATGTCCCAGCCGCGCCCTGATCTGCCGTTCCAGTACCAGTCCCCTGAGCTTGGACGTGGTCTGCTCCAGGCAAAACCATGGATAGTCCTTCAACTGATCCAGTTCTTTTAATACAAGGTCCAGCGTATTGTTCACCGCAAACAGGTATACCTCACCAGCACCTTTTACAGGCTGGAAACTGATAGTGGTATCGTGGTCAATGACCCAGAATTTGCCGACCGTTTCCATGGTGCCTTTACGGAACACCGGTATTTTTTTTGTTTCACCATCACTGTATCCACCGGCGAGGTCAAGACTCCATACTGCTGTGATCGTGTCGGTAATGTTTGCCGCTACCGGATTATCCCTCACCTGCGATGTATTGGACGCAAGCACAGTATTCCCTGCTATGGCTGTTTGGCCCGATGAGAATTTCCAGCCTGCATTTTTTTCAGCATCTGTGTAGTTGACCAGCTTACCCGTAAAAACCGATGAGTCGCCTTCAATCATAAATGATGGGGCAAATAACTGTGCGACCACGGGTTTGAAAGAACGCGTCGCGTTGTGGGCTTTTGTGAAACGCCGTTTCCTGTCCATCCCGACTACATATGTCTCCCAGCCAGTGAGGTTATCCGGATACGTAATGGCATAACTAACCTGGCCACGTTTATCGGTGAAAAGATCCGGCTGCCAGGAGGCGTAATCCCGAAACTGGTCACGCATGGCTTTCGGCTGGAATCCGGCAGTGGTAATCACGATCACACCGTTTGCTGCACGCGCGCCGTATAAGGCAACGGCACCTGCATTTTTAATGATCTCTACCTGCGCACCTGCCATTACCGATTCATCGGGGATATTGTCCATTATAATACCGTTGACCACATACAACGCTTCATTCGAACCGGAACCGGAGGAAACCCCGCGGATGACAACCCGGGTGTTGGCCCGAGCTGCAGATACTGCCACACCAGCTACCCGGCCACTGATTTCATTTCCCGAAATGGTGGATATGGAGCTGGTTACCGAGCTTTTCCGTTGGATGCCGTATGCCACTACCACCACTTCATCTAGCGAATATTTACCGGCATTCATTTCCACCGGTACATTGAGATACCCTGCCTCCCTTACTTCTACGTCTATTCCCTGTGATGAATACCCGATCATTGATACAACCAAATAATACCGGCCAGGCTTTACGCCGGGTAACCGGAACCTGCCCTGCTTGTCGGAAACAACACCTCCTTCGTAACCGGAAATTGTAACGGATACTCCTGCCATTGGCTCACCGCCTGACCTGTCAATGATGCGACCTTCAATGATCGCACTACCGGCGGGGTACGCTTTTTTTGGGTCAGGGCTGGTCACCTGTTCGCGTATCCGTTCCGCAAGGAAATATTCGCGTTTGGCTTTTTCCCTCGCCGCAAGCAGGCGGTTACGGTAATCTTCAATGAAAGCATTGGTTGACCGGTAATCCGGGTTATTAAAACGGACCAGCGTAGTGCCTTGTGGCCGGACTTTTATTTTTTCCCTGCTGAGGTATTTCAATGACCTCGTCAGCATAACCAGGTGATATTCGCCAGGCTGTACGTGGATTGCTTTGCTGAAATCTTTTTTGCGCACCAGCACCGTATCGTCATTGTATAACACGAGGTAACTGAAACTGCTGTCACCCGGAAGCTCCACCTCCACCCGTGCATGATCAGGTGCAAATGCAGGCCCACCCTCCGTTTCGTTGAGGAAAGGTTCCGGCGCGGGGTTGATGACGTAACTGATCCGGGGAATCGCGGGAAGGGTATCACCGATGATCCATTCTGTTTCTTCTACTTTTTTTAAAGGCACGGGGTCGTTCGTCCTGAACAATGGCATACGTTCCAGTCGGGCCACCCTTTCCGAAATCCTGTAACGGTAGTTGCCTTCAACCGGGAAGAGCAGGTCATACTTTCCGGGCTTATAATATTGTACTTCGCCCATTGCCCTGAACGGACCAACAAGGTGTTCACCATAGGTGGTTAAATTATTGATGAGGTCAGGACGGCGGGACGTAACCTCCGATTCCGAAAGCCAGACCAGCTTTTCATCCTGCCACACCCAGGCGTTATCAGCATT
>SDZZ01000727.1 GCA_004173255.1 Chitinophagaceae bacterium
TTCTATGATCTGGAACGGCCGCCGTCAAACTTAAACTATGTCGGTTTTCCTTATTTACTCGCAACCGCCGGCTTGTCCGATCCGGTGAACCGGTCGATCTCTGCCTGGATACGGCCGTCGATCTCGGTGTCGCTCACTTTTTTGAGGCGATAGTCTTTTTCCAGGGCAAACAGGTAGTCATGCAGCACCTTGCCATCCACCTTGGTTTTCAACGCCACCGTATTGTGGGTGTTGATATAGTTTTCCCAGGCCTTGCGCACCTTGCCCCAGTAAATCTTGTTGTTATCCCAGTAATATTTTGCGGCAGCACATTCCTCATCCGGCAGGCGTTTGTAGCTGTTAATCCCCTTTTCTTCCACCAGCAGTTTGTCGGTCCCGTTGGCGCGCACAATCTTCTGGTTATCCTGTTCGTGAATGTACCCGCTGTCGTTGATCGAAATGCTGTTGGTCCTTTTGAGGATATTGTAATCGCTGCGGGTTGAATATTCCCTCCTGGGCAGCGGGGCATCCGTTGTGTTTTTCCAGGTTGCCTTTCCATCGAGCATTACCCAGTCACTTACTCCCTGGTAACGCGGCTCATCACTTACTTCCCACACCGACTGTGTCCATTTGCCTTTTACCTGCTCCGGTTTCAGCTGTTCTTTTACCCATACCTTGTCGCCGTTATACTTCCAGATGACCGGATTTTCGTACGTCCATTCTTCCCTCCAGTGTTTCACGATCATGGAGTCGGTAATCACCAGCAGGTGCTGCATCACCATCCTTTTATCCGACACTTCCACCGGGAAAGTCAGTTCCGTACCACCGCTGATCTCTTCACGATCGTGGTATTTATAATTTTTGTCGGGGGAAAATGTTTCTGCGTATTTGAATTCCACTTCAAAACAACCGCATAGTTTTTCCACTTTGGGTTTGTCTTTCGAAACCTGTGCATTCAGGCTGAATGCGCTCAGAAGCGCCAGGGCCAGGGCCGTATATCTCATTTTTTTTACCATTTGCTGACAAAGCAACGACAATGCTGTGTCAAAGGTTTACGGAAAAGGAAAAGCCGGGTTACGGTAAGCGGAAAAACAACAGGCTGCACCCGGAAATCAGCCCTTGCGAAGCAATGCATATTTGAAAGCCGGGAATCCGCGCTCACCATTCACGGTAAGACCGGTAAACTGCACCTTGTAATAGTTTCCGTCACCGTCTTTCAGGATGTAAAACCTGGTAGTGTTAACCGCCGGCGCCGATGAGGGGCCACCACCGGATCTCCATCCGGAACCGATGGTGATCTGTGATGTACTGAAAGTGACTGCTGCTATGTTTGCTTCCGTAAACGTATCATAGGTCAGCGGCGTGGTGCCTGCGACCGTATTATAAACAGCCACTTCCACATTCCTGTTCTGCAACATCACATCCTGGAACAGGTAGGGCACTTCGCTTCCGAAGTTGGTTGTATTGGAAAAATAGGTCCAGGCGAGATCCCACTTGGCCTTTGTTGGCTCTACGTCAACTGCACCTGTTTCGAACGAAACATATTTAAAAAAGTAGGAAGCGTCTTTGGCAATGTCAACCGAGGTAAAGGT
>SDZZ01000728.1 GCA_004173255.1 Chitinophagaceae bacterium
GGAATTTATGACGTGGAGTACCGGACAGTGGATGCAGAAAACGGGAAGTTGCGCTGGGTCCGTGCGAAGGGCAGGGTACTGTTTAATGGCAACGGTGATCCGCTCCGGTTTATCGGATCCGTGCTGGAGATCACCGACCAGAAGGAGGTGGAAATAAGAAAAAATGATTTCATCGGGATGGTTAGCCACGAACTCAAAACCCCGCTGACCTCGTTGAAGGCATACACCCAGTTGCTGAATGAACGGGCAAAGTCGAAGGATGACCAGTTTGAGATAAACGCGTTGGCAAAAGTTGAGAACCAGGTCAATAAGATGACGAATATGATCAACGGATTCCTGAATGTGGCCCGACTTGAATCCGGAAAGATCCACCTGATCAGGGCGGATTTTTCGCTGAATGAAATGATCCGCGAGCTGCTTGCCGATATCGATGTAATCTACACCTCACATACCATTACGTTCCGCCCATCGCCGGAGCTGATGGTGACTGCCGACCGGGAAAAAATTGAACAGGTAATTATTAACCTGGTAAGCAATGCGGTCAAATATTCGAATAAGGGAACAGTGGTTGAAATTTCCTGCAGGATGGTGGATAAGGATGCCGTGATTACCGTAGCCGATGAAGGGATCGGTATACATCCGCAGGATAGGGAAAAACTGTTTACCCGTTTTTACCGGGTCGAAAATTCCAAAACAAAAACCATTTCGGGTTTTGGGATCGGCCTTTACCTGTCTGCTGAAATTGTGCGCCGTCACGATGGCCGCATCTGGGTAGAAAGCGTCAAGGGCCAGGGGTCGTCATTCCAATTTACCCTGCCACTTGCAGGATAACCATGTCCTGTTATTTTGATTGCACCGCATCCATCGCTTCCAGTGCATCAAGAATGCCGTCGGCGCCGGGGTTGATTCCCTTTGGCGAAAGATAATTCCAGCGGACGATTCCTTCCTCATCGATTACATAGAGTGCGCGCTTGCATTCACCGTTAGTATCATCATATACTTCATACAGCCGCGCCACTTCCCCTTTTGGTTCAAAGTCTGCCAGCAGGGGGAAATGCAGTTTGCGGTCGCCCGAAAAAGCAAGGTGGCACCATTTGCTATCGACCGATATGCCGATCACCTGTGCATTCAGTTTGGTGAAAAACCGGAGCGATTCATTGTATAGAGCCATTTGGTCACCGCATACAGGGCTCCAGTCGGCCGGATAGAAAGCGAGGATCACCCGTTTTCCTTTAAGATCTTCGAGCGACAATTTCTGGTCGGGAGTGGAATGTAATTCAAATGAAGGGGCCGTGGTACCGATTGCCAGCATAATTCAAAAGATTAAAGTGGGGAAAATTCCGGCGGGGCAAGATGCCTGCCGTGTTATAAAGATAACCTTTTCAGTATTCCGGCCAATGGGGTTTATCATTGCGAGGCCCTTCCAGGGTGACAGGATCTACAAGATCCATCATCGCAAGGCCCTTCCAGGGAGACAATTTATTTCTGCTTCGCGATTTTCAGCAGCGATAGTATCTTATTAAAAATTTCCGTGTTTTCATACACACCGGTAAACAATTGCGAACCCGGAC
>SDZZ01000729.1 GCA_004173255.1 Chitinophagaceae bacterium
TCTGTAAATATTCCTGTTACGCCGCTGGCCATTCCCAATGCCGGGCCAGACAGTTCATTCTGTAACGGGCAATCATCCATACAATTATCCGCCAGTGGCGGCACCAGTTATACCTGGACACCTGCAGCCGGCCTGAGCAATACAAACACGGCTACGCCTACCGCTTCCCCTACCGTAACAACCTCCTATATTGTTTCCGTAGGCGTAAATGGCTGCAGTAAAACCAAAAGCGATACGGTTCTTATTTCTGTTAGAAACAAGCCGCTGATAAGTGCCACCAATGACACGCTCATTTGCATCATCGATACCTTACAGCTGAATGTGTCGGGTGCCGGTACGGTGCTGTGGACACCAAACTTCATGATCAATAACACTACATCTGCCAGCCCGTTGGTGAGTCCTGATCTGCCTACGAAATACTATGTGCGCTTAACGGATATCTTTGGATGCTATAATGATGATTCTGTTTTTGTAGATGTGAAACCGCAGGTCACCCTCAATGCGGGACCGGATACAAGCATCTGCACTTCCAATAGTTATGTATTGCGGGCCAGCGGCGATGCCCTGCAATACTCCTGGAGCCCGGCAACAGGCTTAAGCAATCCGAATATTTTAAATCCTACCGCTAATCCCCCTACTACGACTCTTTATACATTAACGGGCCGTATAGGTAAATGCAGTGCAGTCTCTTCTGTAAATGTAAAAGTGGTGCCTCCTCCGGCGGCATACGCCGGTTTGGACACGACCATTTGCATTGGCTTTAACATGCAGCTCACCGCAACGGGTGGAAGCAGTTATCAGTGGACGCCTACGCTCTTTTTAAACAATAGCAATATTGCCAACCCCGTTGTTCAGCAGCCGGACCGCAGCCTGACCTATATCGTAACGGTAAGGGATACCCTGGGTTGCCCTACACCGGTAAGGGATACTGTATTGGTAAATGTGATTCCCGCGCTCAATGTAAATGCGGGGCCTAGAGATACCAGTGTAGTGGAAGATGAGCCCTTGCAGTTATTGGGCACCGGCGCCTTTACTTACACCTGGACACCAGGCACCTGGTTGAGCAATACTTCCATCGCAAATCCCATTTCCAATCCGCAGGATACCATTCAATACATTTTGACGGGAAGGGATCAAAACGGGTGCTTAGGCACCGATTCCATAAATGTATACGTTTTTAGAGTGGAAGAAGATATGTATGTGCCTACTGCGTTTACACCCAACGGTGATGGTATGAATGACGACTTTAAGCCCATTTTACTGGGCATGAAATCCCTGGCGTATTTTAGGGTTTACAATCGTTTTGGTGAACTGATGTTCTCCACTTCGCAGGTAGATCATGGATGGGATGGCATCTACAAAGGCAAACCGCAGGACACCGCCACTTTTGTTTGGATGGCAGCCGGCGTTACTTACAAAGGGAAGCTAAGAAAGAAGAAAGGGTATGTGGTGTTGATACGGTAAGGGAGGGATACTGGATGCTGGATGCTGGATGACGTCCAAAACATGATGGCTGGTCTCTGATTTTTGATTATTAATTATTAATTATTAATTATTCATGCT
>SDZZ01000730.1 GCA_004173255.1 Chitinophagaceae bacterium
AGCCGAAATGAAAGAGATGCTGAAAAAAATGGGGGTGGAGCAGGATATTAAAATTCCGGCCAGTAGCACGCCGGAAGCAAAACCCTCAGGGTCAAAGACACCCGTTACGAACAAACCCCTGCATGGCAGGGAGCTCATCGACTTTGTGATGTCAATGCGGGCGAAAATTAAGAAGAAGATGGATCCGTCCGACCTGGAACTGGTGTATGACCTGATTGATGAACTGGATTCATCCGTGAAAAAAATGGAACAGGTGGCGGTTTATGCTTTTTACAAAGGGGCACGTGCCCAGGCGGTGCTCCTGGCAACAGAAGCCGTGCTGCTGGATCCGGGGAATGATCTCCATGTAAATAACCTGGCCGGCATGCTGATCAACCTGGGTGTGTTTGAGCAGGCCTTGCCGGTAATGCGCGGTCTGGTCAGCCGCTATCCGAATGACGACATGATGTGTAACAACCTTGGACAAACGTATATGGGACTTGGTAAAAAGGACAGCGCACTTAAATACCTCGAGCGCGCCATGAAGGGCAGTCCCGGCCACCCCATGGCGGCAGCCACGGCCAGCCGGATCAACCAGGCGAAAGGGAACAAACAGGTCGCACTGGAGCAGGCAAGGGTTGCGCTGAAAAGGGGAATCGATGTCCAGGCTGCAGAATTTATCAATGACAATGATCCATCCCCGAATGCATTTGCGTTTATGGTGGAAAATAATAAGGCCCCGGATTATTTTAACCTCTACAGGATGAAGAAACCGATCCATCCTGTCACAGTCGCCCAGGTTTCACAGGCCGAAGCAGAACGTGCAGCTTTCAACGCGGAGCTGGAGCGAATGGAGATGGAGTTATCAGAACTCCAGAACAAAGAACAGGAACTGGGCGAGGAACAGTTTAAGCGAGATATGGAAAAATACCAGCAGATTGTATTTTCCACTGGCAGGTCGCCCGGAAACCCGCTTCCTCCCGGCGCCCAGGTGGCAAACAGGGTGATCGGTAAAAACAGGAAGTTCCTGCACGATGACCTGTTGAAAGTG
Source organism: Chitinophagaceae bacterium (assembly GCA_004173255.1). GTDB lineage: Bacteria > Bacteroidota > Bacteroidia > Chitinophagales > Chitinophagaceae > JBEVJC01. The sequence continues at coordinate 1,031 of SDZZ01000730.1, forward strand.
CAGCAGGATGACCAGGCTTTTATTGAATATGTGAGAAACGAAGAAAAGCTGCTGGACTTAGACCTGCAGAAGATCCATGATTATTATGCCGAAAAAATAAAACCGCTGAATTGCGGAGAAGGACGCGCTGCCGATTGCAAAATGATGGAGCAATTTATGAAGGAACGTTGTAAAGCGCAGAACGCAAGGATCGACGTATACCTCCAGGCCTGTGCGGCAAGGGCCGAAGCCCGTGATCAGAAACAACTGCTGCACGCGAGGCAGTACTTTTATTTTACCTCGAAATGGTTTATGATGGCAGCCCCCAACCAGCACCTGGCCAATGCCATCTATTATAAAACTGCGGGCGAATACCTGCAAAGGATCCGTACCCTTGTTACGTATAATAGCACAGGCCATCGCTGCGGACAATTTGAAAAGCTATTGGAAAAATACAGTTTCCAGCAACTGGTGGCGCCGCCTTGTGAAATGGATGCTGAGCTCGAATACGGCATCATCAATATCAAAGCCAGCTGTAAGGAGTTTGAAATGG
>SDZZ01000731.1 GCA_004173255.1 Chitinophagaceae bacterium
TTACCGACACGCACTATGTAACGGAAAAGAACATCAGCACCGTACTACCTGGTACCATGCCCGGCTGGCCTGTTAAAAGAGATATCAGCAATTTTAATACGGCGGCCTCTTTTTTTAAACTCAACGATGATAATATTCCCTACAGCAGCCTGCCCGCAGCTGCTATGCAGAGCAACTTTACGGCACACATGCCCGACCTGCCAAGGGGATATTATGAACGGATCGACAGCAGCAACGGTACTATCAAAATTTCCATGATCAACCTGCCCCTGGTGGACATGTACCGCAAGCTGTTGCATGCTAAAGCCTTGCCCGCTACCCATATGATGGCGCCGGGTGCAGATGCCAACGAGTTTTTTATGGACGAGGACAGGCACCTTAAGGCTGGCTGGGAACTGCAAAATACTTACTGCTATGAACTGCTGATGCCCGCAGGTACAAGCTTGCAAAGGATGCAGGAAAGAATGCTGGCCGATATTAATTTCTACAGCAACACAACAGCACAGGTAAAGGACAGTATGGTAAACTGCCTGGTTATAAAGGATACCATGGCCATAAAAGATTCATGCGATAGCCTTGTTGCAGCAACCGACAGTATAGCGGTAAGAAATATAGTGTACCAGCTTAACCGGCGATACGGCAGCATGCCTGCTATAGATGCTACCAACGGGCGGGCAGAAATGATGCTGCCTTTTGTGCCGGAGCTGCTAACCAATATTCCGCAACTCAACAAATTCCTGCTGCCCTATGGCCTTGCCATTACCACCGAACCAAGAAAAATAACACTGCTGTTGCTAACCCAAACGGCACCCCGCACATTTTTTCATCAACCAAAACTATATTTAAAATGAAATGGATACTAACACTACTATTGCTTTGCAGCCTGCAAAGCCTGCTGGCACAAAGCCGGTTGCAGGGAAGGGTAACGGATGCCAACAGCACACTGCCGGTGGAAGGGGCTACCATCAGCCTTAACGGCAAAACGATTACCAGCAGTAACACAGATGGAAGGTTCAGCCTGGCCGCTCCTGCAGATAGCTTTATGCTGCAGGTGAGTTGCCGGGGCTACCTGGCGCTATCGCAATGGGTGTATGCCAAGGCATCCGCCACCCTTTACTTACAATTACAGACCGACCTAAAGGCACTAGACGATGTGACCCTGTATACCGGTTACCAGAGAATAGGGAAGGAACGGGCTACGGGTTCCTTTGAAACAGTGGATAAAAAACTGTTCAGCAGGCAGGCCGCTCCGGATGTGCTGGCCAGGCTGGAGGGACTGGTAACCGGCCTGTACGTTTCCAAAACCGGTGACAAGGAAATAAACATTCGCGGGTTGAGCACCATTACCGCGGGCACCGGGCCTTTGCTGGTGGTTGATAATTTTCCCTATGATGCTGACATCAGCAATATTAACCCGGAAGATATAGAGAGCATCACCGTATTGAAAGACGCGGCAGCTGCCAGTGTATGGGGTGCCCGGAGTGCCAACGGCGTAATAGTGGTCACCACCAAAAAAGCAGGCTTCAGCCAACCCATGCGCATCAGTGCGTCCAGCAACCTAA
>SDZZ01000732.1 GCA_004173255.1 Chitinophagaceae bacterium
TTCCGTTCCTCGGTGCGGATGCCCATTTCGGCCAGTCCGCGGATGACGCTGTCGCGGGTCACCCCTTCCAGGATAGTCCCTTCGTCGAGCGAAGGGGTAACAGCCAGTCCGTCGATGATAAAAAATACATTCATCATGCCCACTTCCTGCAGCCAGCGATGTTCGAACGCGTCGGTCCACAGCACCTGGTCGAACCCTTCCTGTTTTGCCAGCGTGGACGCCAGCATGCTGCCGCCGTAGTTACCGGCATTTTTGGAAAAGCCCACCCCACCGGGGGCGGCCCTGGTATATTTTTCCTCTACCGCGATCTTCATCGGGTTTACATAGTAGGGTCCGGTCGGACTCAGTATGATCAGGAACTTGTATTTGTTGGATGGCCTTACTCCCAATACCTCATCAGTTGCAAACATTACGGGGCGGATGTACAGGGAATGGTCGGCCCCTTCGGGAATCCAGTTTTTGTCGAGCCCGATTAGCCGGCGCATGCCTTCGATAAAAATTTCTTCCGGTACCTCCGGCATATTCATACGCGAGGCAGACTGGTTAAACCTCCGGAAATTATCAAACGGGCGGAAGATCATGGCTTCGCCGGTATTGGTACGGTACGCCTTGATGCCTTCAAAAATGGCCTGGCCATAATGGAGGGCCGCCAGCGACGGTTCCAGTTGTAATGCCTGGTAGGGCCGGATCACTACATTTTTCCATTCACCGTTCTCAAAATCCGCTTCCAGCATATGATCGGTGAATTGCTGGCCAAAAGGAAGATCCTTCAGGTTTGTTCCCGGCAGTTTACTCTTTGTTGTTTTCTCTATGGAAATATCGATGGCCTCCGTCATAATCGTTTATTTTTGACAGCGCAAAGAAACAAAAAAACCCTAACACTCATTCGTTAAATTGGCCGATATGGGATTGAATGACCTGGTGCTGACAGGCAATTTACTGGCAGAACTCTATCCGCAGTCGCTGGTCCACACCGGTGATGTGCCTGCAACTCCCGCTTCGCCGGATCCGGTTTTGACGAAACCTGCTGCAGCAGCGGCTCCTGGCGCCTCATCGACCCTTTCGGCAGCGGGTTCCGCGGCAGCATCGAACGTTCAGGCAGTGGCTTCCGCGGCAGCATCGATCGGTTCACCAGAAGTCTCAGCAGCATCCTCCCCCGCTGCAGCAACGGCTTCCGCGGCATCAACCGGCGACAACTCCCCATGGAAATTCCTGGGCAACAACAAAAAGCAGGTGCTGATTGTGGTAGACTATCCAGGTGCTGCCTACCTGCCAGATGAAGAACTGGCGTTCCTGACCAAAATGCTGACAGCCTGTAAACTGGGGCTTGACGATGTGGCCATCGTGAACAGCGCACATTACCCGCAGTTTTCATCAGCCGATTACCTCAGGCAGTTCAGGTCTTTGCAGGTATTATTGTTTGGCCGCGATCCGGAGTTATTCGGTTTGCCCCTCTCCTTCCCGCAGTTCCAGGTACAGTCCTTTGCCGGAGTCACTTTCCTGTCGGCCCCCGCACTGGGTGAAATGATGGGGAACACGGCCCTGAAGGGCACCCTGTGGAC
>SDZZ01000733.1 GCA_004173255.1 Chitinophagaceae bacterium
ACTTCAGGCATACCGGTGGTGCGACCACTGCCGTACCCCTGGGATTCATTTATACCGCCGCCCCAACCTGAAACGTATACGTTTTCACACCTGTCTACCAGGAAAGCGATGGGGGAAATATTGGGTACAGAAGTCCCTGACCCGAATACGGTAGAATAAACGAAGGCAGAAAGATCGGGCTGAAGTTTACTAATGAATTGTTTGGTGTTGGGATTCTGGAATGTTGCATTTATTACCGGCCAGTTGCCTGTAGTGGTGCCCATTACATAGGGGAATCCGAACTTGTCGAATTTAAGCCCGTACACCAGGTCGATGCCGATGGTACCCAGGTAGGTTGTCCTTATCAGAGCACTGCCGTTGTTGGCAAGCTGCGTAACAAAACCATCAGGAACCACGGTGCCCGAGGTATTGAATACAGGGCCCACTACACCCGTCTTATTGCCCGGCAAATTACTGCTCTCGGTAGCACCGGCCACATATAAGTCGCCTGTTATAGGATTGATGCTGGCTACAAAGCAGGCATCATTGGCATTGCCGCCAAAATAAGTGCTAAAAATTACGTTTGTAAGGTCCGGAGACAATTTCATAATAACACCATCCTGTGCACCACCAGAAGCAGCCTGTACAGCATTGCGGGTAAAAAAGTCATTGGATTGTGTGGCAGAAGCGAGGTATATATTATTGCCGGCGTCCAGGATCACTTCGCTTCGGGCATCATCGCCATAATTTCTCCTGAGGCTTGTAGCACTGGGTGATACCACCGGATATTTGGGGCGTATATTGACTCCATCATCGCCGGAACCGCCGATTTTAGCCGAACCCACTATAGCCGAACCGGTAGGATTTAATTTAGTGATCACGATGTCATATTGTCCCCTGTTTCCAAAACCACTTATGAAAGGATAATCGGTAGAGTTAGATCTCCCGGCAATAACCAGGTTGCCCTGTGCATCAGCGATCATACTGTGGGGCTGCTCGTTTCCATTACCACCCAGATAGGTAGCATATAATCTTGTGCTTCCATTGGCACTAAACTTGAAAATGGCCATATCATAGCCCGGAAATCCACCTTCACTGCTACCACCACCATAGGTCCCGTCCAATGCTCCGGGTGAAACCGGGTAACCTGTGCCGAAAGATATACCACCCGCAAACAAACTACCATCGGGACCCGGTGTGGCCGTGTAGCCCCAGTTATCTGAAGTACTGCCGGTAAAGGAGGAAAAGATAATGGATGGATCAATTACCAGCGTTGCGGAAGGATCATATTTACCTACTTTAAAGCTTACCACATTTCCTTTCACTACGTACTTACATTCTATTTCTTCTCGCTTGCCGGTGGCAGATTGATAACTGTAAGGATACAACTCCCTTACATCGCCGACAGGTGTGGAAATGATGAGTTCTTTCTCCTTTAGGTTGATGGAGGTGGGCCCCACATATTCCATGGCGATATAGTCTGGATTACCCCCAGGTTTTACAATGAAATCGTATTTTAAAAGACCGGCTTCGCTGTAATAACGGATATCGATATTCGGGTAGATTTCCTGGTAAGTAAC
>SDZZ01000003.1 GCA_004173255.1 Chitinophagaceae bacterium
GTGATCCAGATGCGACCCTGTGAATCGGTCAGCAGGCAAAGGATCGAATTATTCTGTAATCCATCGGCCTCGGTATAATGTTTATCAAACCTGCCCGTGATGCGGTTGAACCGGTCAATACCACCGGTTGTTCCCACATAAATATATTTACCCCGGCCGGTAACGCTGAGTACAAGGTTGCCCGACAACCCGTTTGCACTGGTGTACTCGGTGGCCTTTCCGTTAACAATGCGTGTCACGCCGCGACCCGCCGTGCCGGTCCAGATCTCCCCTGATGAATCCTGGTAAACGGCGAGCATAATCTTGCCCGTGAGACCGGTAAAATTGGCGCTCGGCCTGATGAGCCCCGGACGCATCTGTACAAGCCCGGACGAGTTGGTTCCCATCCACACCAGTTCATCACCAGTGACCAGTATGGAACGGATTCCATCGTGCTCTGTCTCCGGCTGCACCGGTCGGATAAATTCACCCTTTTCCAGCAGCTGGTATCCTGCACTCTGGTAGCCAATCCACAGCCGCTTGCGGCTATCAAAAAAAAGACTGTTGATGATATTCTGTGAAAGACCTGATGCAGTGGTGTAATGGAGCGTATCGTGGTCAAACCGGTAAAGCCCGCGATTGGCAGTCCCGACCCATAACGAACGCCCTTCACCGGCGATAACCACAGTTACCGGAATCCCGTTGAATTGCGGAATGGGGGATGGCGTGGCATCAACACCGGTTACCCGGTACAGCCCTTTAGAAGTACCAATCACCATGGTATTTCCGGTATAAACCATCGCTTCAATCGAACCACCCGTACCCTCTGTCCATTTTGAGAGGGTGTGAATGGAATCATTTTCTATATAGAACACCCGGCCGGTACTGGTACCGATCCATACGCGGTTGCGGTCATCTTTTTCAATACACTTGATCCAGCCACCACTGACTTTTTCACCAAGGTCCCAGATTTTTTCAACCCGGTTATTGATGCGCACAATATTGTTGCGGCCCGATGCCCAAAGCTCGCGGCCCACCGGCAGCAGGTCATAAAAGGTGTGGGAGAGGAGGTCTTTGCGGGTAGTCTGGTCAACCAGCGAAAACATGGAACCGTCGAACCGGAACAACCCTTCTTCGGTTGCACCCCACAGGTAACCGGCACTGTCGCGAACCATATCATACACGGTGTTCTGCGGTAGCCCGGTTTCATTGTTCCATTTCCGGTAAACGAAGTTGTAATGGGAGGTATCGGCCGACTGGGCAGCAACGGGGTTACTCGCCCACAGAGCAACGGCAACGATCATAGGATATATGTGTCTCCAGCCTCTCAGTTTGACCATACGAAAGAAATTCTGCTAATCCCCCTTTTGCCGACAATATACCAAAAAAGCAAACTGCTTAAGTGTTTTTCAGTACGGCAACGGGAAATTTCCTGAGCAGCTGGTGCACTTCAATCTGATCAGCGTTTACAACTTCATTGGTAAAAATATTTGTCCAGGTTGTTGGTACACCAGGCGGCAATGGCAGGCTGAGTGGTTTGTGGCTGTTCTCCACAATACCAAGCGGAAGCACCACCAGCACCCAGTCATTTTTATAGTGACGGAAATAGGCAATCACTACGCGGTCGCCACCCTCGGGATACAGCGGCACATAGTCACCATAGATAAATAATTCATTGTTTTGCTTGCGGAGGTTAAGGATTTCTTTGGTCACAAACATTTTTTCAGCACCGATATCTGAATGGTTTACGGCAAACTCCAGTGCCTTGTCGACTCCTTCCTCTTCTTCCATCCGGTTGAGTTCAGCCAGCAGGCGGATGCGGCGCTGGTAGTCGACCGGACGGCGATTATCAGGATCCACGTAACTGAGGTCCCACAACTCGCAGCCGCGGTAAATTTCAGGTATGCCGGGGGCGGTTGTTTTTAAGATGGTCTGGAGCATGATATAGGTATTGGCATACCGGATAATCTTTTTCAGGAAGGGAAGGATCGACGGCAGGTACTGGTGCGATGGTTCAAGCAGGTGATTGATAAATTCCATCGATGCCGCTTCATATTCTGCATTGGGGGCAATGTAGTCACTCATCAGTTTGGATTCCCGCAGCACCTTGATGAAGAAGGTGCGCGTGCGTTCCATAAAATCGTCATCATCCCGTTGCAGTGTTTCCGGGAAACCACCCACCAGCGTCTGGTACAGGTAGTATTCGTCATTCACAATCGGTGCTTTTACATCGCGCAGCTGTTTCCGGAACGGTTCGTTTACCCGTTGCCAGAACTCCACCAGCGTTCGCCACTCATCGGCCAGCTCGCTGATGATGTTTATCCGCATGCGGTTGTCTTCCCCGCGTTTGGTATCATGGGTCGATGTACAGTTAAAGCTGAGGGGATTCCGCTGCTGGCGGATGATCATCTTGTCGTGGAATTCGCGCACGGGAATGCCAAGCACGCAGGGCTGGTCGCCGACTTCGTTATGCGAAATAAGCGGATTGTATAAAAAGAAGGTGGTATCCTCCACACCTTTTGCAGCAAGCGGGCCGGTAAACTGCATCAGCCGCCTGATGAAGACGAGCCGGTTGGCCGTGACAACCTCATCGGCATCCTTTTGAAATACCTCCTGCAATACTTTCAGTTCGTAGTCGAGTTCGGGGTTTGCCTGGAACGCTTTTTCAAATGCCTGGTCTACAAATGCACGATCATGCGGATGCAATGGCAGGGAGTCGATGTACGCGCGGTAAACCGGGAAGGCGGCCATCAGTACACCGATCGCTTTCTTAAGACGGGTGGTGCGGATTTCTTCATCTTTTATAATATCCAGCGATAACAGTAACCGCAACAGGTTATCCCATTCACCATTGAAATATTTTCCCAGGAAAGAAAATTTCTTTTCAAAGACGATAGCTTCATAATTACTGAATTCCGGTACCAGCTCACCATACAGCTTCAGCAGTTTTTCAGAACCACGGCGATCGGTCACTACCTGGTTTACGTAAGACAGGAACTCGTATCCGCTGGTGCCCTGGATATCCATCTCGGGCAGGTCTTCTTTGATATCGAGTATCTTCTCGACAATGATGTAACAGTCCTTCCCGAATAAAGACCGTAACCGGTCAATGTATTGTTTTGGGTCCTTCAGTCCGTCTACATGGTCAATGCGTAAGCCGGTGATATATCCTTTGAGGTATAATGAATGTATGTACTCATGGTAGTCGTCGAACACCTTTTGCTCCTCCATACGGAGGCAGATCAGGCTGTTCACATTAAAGAACCGGCGGTAGTTGATCTGGGTATTGGACACTTCGTGATAGCACAGTACATAATGCTGCGCCTGCAACACGGCATGGATAAATGATTCATCTGCATTCAGCCGGGGCAGTGCTTCCATAATGCGGTTGCGGACGTTCCCTTTCACCAGCCTGCTGGTGAAAGCCGACTTCGCCCGTTGCCAGGCCGCCATGTTGCGGTCGCGGTTAGCCAGCAGGCTGGCTGTTTCGGCTTCGAGCTCACGCCCCAGTGCCGGATCAACCTGCGTCAGTATGGCCTGGTAACACTCGGGTGCCACCGGGTAATGTTTATCATAGTACGTTATAAAAAGGCTGTCATCGACCAGGGCAAGATTAATTTTCTGGTCACGCACCAGGTCCTTCAACGGTTCACCCAGAAAGGGGATCATCAGTTTGCCCGGACTGAACGGATGTTCCCAGTCAATATCGAAATAACCGGCGTATGAGGAATTTATTCCTCGCTCAAACACATCGCGAAGCCAGACGTTGTGGATATCGAAATTCATGTGATTGGGAACGATATCCTGCACCCAGCCGATTCCCCGCTTGCGTAGTTCGGCGCTGATGGCGGCCAGCTCTTCTTCGGTACCCAGTTCCTCGTTGATCAGGTTTGGGTTATTGATGTCATAATTGTGCTGGCTGCCTTTACTGGCCTGCAACAGCGGCGACGCGTACACGGCGGTAATGCCCAGGCTGTCGAGGTAATCGATTATGCCGGCGAGATCGGAAAAGTTAAAAGTGGAGTTCAGTTGCACACGGTAGGCTGCAGAAGGTATAGTCATCAGTAATGTTTAAACATCTTTTATAATTCTATAATCCTGCCATTTCCATTCACTGCCGCCGAATCGGAAAGACTTTATTTAACCGTATGGATTGCCTCCCAAAAAATGATCTGTTAAGGGTCCCTTAAGGTTGCCCCGTACCGGTAAACAAATCATCCGCTGGCATTGTTTTTACGTAAATATTCCGTCTCACAAATGCCCGTACTACCATCACTTTACTGCTTGTAAACGCTTTTATTTTAACACAAAAACAGGAGAGTAGTATGAAATTCCGATTTTCTTCCATGCGAACAGGTGCCATTGCCCTTTTCAGCGGAGCGATGCTGTTAACGATGTCAGCCTGCAACAAAGACAATGATAATGTGAACAACCCGGATATACCGGTGGCCGGACTGATGGCCTTTAACCTGGCACCCGACGTATCCAGTGCAGGCGTAGCGCTGAATGGTAACAATGCCGTGAGTAACCTGCCATACGGAAACTTTACCGGTGGTTATGTGGCAGTGTATACAGGTGACCGCGCCATTGAATCGTACAACGCAGCGAGCGGCGCCAGGCTTGCGGCCGGTACCTATAATTTTGCCGACTCGGGTTATTATTCGCTTTTCGTGGTTGGGACCAACAACAATTATTCGAACGTGGTGGTGAAAGATGAACTCAATGCCTTAACGGCAAACGGAACGGCCTATGTCCGTTATATCAATGCCATACCCGATTCGAGCCAGCCCAACGTCACTATTGGTTCGGGTGCCGCGCAGCCAGCAGCGTACAAATCGGTGTCAACGTTTACATCGGTACCTGCCGGACCGGTAGCCATATCGGTGAGTAACGGGGGTACCATCAGTGCAAACCGCACCATCGATCTGGAGGCCAACAAAGTGTATACGGTCTTGTTGTCGGGCCAGCCAACCACCGGCTCATCAACACCCGTCGAAATCAAATTCATCTCGAACGGAACCATCGATGCAACCACCGGCAAGTCCGCTTCCGGTACAGCACGTTCGGTGAACTGATTAATTTAAATACTGGTGTGTGAAACAACCTGAAACCTGTCCGGCTCATGCCGGACGGGTTTTTTTTTGGCGTGCCCGTCCCTTCTACCTTCCGGGCTCGATCGTGGTTTTTGGACCGCCTGATAACTTATGCCTCAGGAACGAACTTAGCCTGGGATAAATGACCCGCTCAATCAGATAGGCTGTTGCAAAACAGACCACGAAATAAACCACGTATTCGAGCACCTGGTTGTGGAGGAATGACATATAGGTGGCATGGCTGATCATAAACCAGTGCAGGATGTATACACCAAATGAAAAGGAGGCAAACCGTTCGAACAGACCGATGCTGTAGCGGAAAAAGATCCAGTTCATTTTTGCCCATAAAAGCGCCAGGCACACTGCCACGCCTGCAAATACAAAGTGACGGAGCTCCAGGTATGGGCTCACGCCGATTGAACGCAGACCGAGCTCGGCCGCAATGCTGTCGCGGTTAAACCAGACATTGGCAGCCAGTGCCACAATACAGGCAACCAGCGCGAGCATGGGCTTCTTCAGGGCAGGCAGGTTGATCTTTTCCCTGGCGACGTACAGCCGTGCTATATCGGCCCCGATCCACCAGATGATGAAATACATCAGCTCGCGATTGACGAAGAACGGGTAAAAACAATAACTCACTGCAGCTACCACCGATACAATGTATACAATCGAAGATGAACGGTTGCCAAACCGGGTACGCAGGGCAAAGAACAACATATAGAACCACCATTCATACGACAGTGACCAGAGGGGATCGTTGCCCAGGAACGGATCGCAGATCACATTTGTTTTTAAGGCCGACACATCCTGCAGCATAAACAGGTTTCCGACCAGTTCGCGAACGGGAAAACTTTCCGCCTGTGAAAGCGCCTGCCAGTTGAATACAATATTCAGCAGGAAAGCAAATACCAGCGGGATATAAATCCTGAAGAAACGTTTCTGGAAAAAGGTGCTGAACGATTTATCCGATGAGCGGTTATAAGCAAGTTCAATTACAAAACCCGAGAGTACGAAGAACAGGATCACTGCTTCCTGTCCAAAACGGAACAGGAAAGAAAGATCGATACCACCCAGCATCAGTTTACCCCTGAATGTATGGTGGATCACTACGTAAAATGCGGCAAATCCGCGCAAAGCCTCTAACCGTCCGAGTTTTGATTTCATCTTTTGAAAACCTGTTTATTGTGCTGCTTCGTATACCAGGTCGATCAGGCGTTTCGACTGTCCCCACAATTCAGGGGAGGAGTAGGGAAACGCCGTGTAAACAATGATCAGTTGTTTGGCAGGGCAAACAAATACATACTGCCCGCCATTGCCTTCCATCAGGTACGAGTTTTTTGAAGGGTCCAGCCAGAACAGGTATCCATAACCCGGATTGCTGGCTTGCTGTTGGGTTGCCGAAGCCACCCATCCTGCCTGGCAGATTTGTGTATTGTTCCAGCGTCCGCCATTCAATGCAAACTGTCCCAGTTTGGCCAGGTTGCGCGGGGTAAGGAAGAGGGAAAAACCGCCAAACTGGAGTCCGTCCTTTGCTTTTTCCCATACCCATTTATCGATGCCGAGCGGCTGGAACAGGTTGGCAGATGCAAACGCCTCCATACTGGTGCCGCTCTCTTTTGCAATAACGCCACTGAGAAGATGCGGGGAATAATCGGAGTACAGGAATTTACTACCGGGTGCCGATACCAGTGGTTTATCCATGATGAATGAAATACTGCTACCCTTGGTTTCTACCAGCGCTTTTGAACTGGCACCCCCGTCAAACTCAAGCCCCGTTTCCATGGTAAGGCAATGTTTGATGGTGATCGATTTTTTCTGGTTATCATCCGGCACAAACTCCGGGTAGATGGTTGACAGGGGAGTGTTGATATTGCTGATCAGGCCCTTTTGCAGGGCAATGCCGATCAGCAGGGAAGTAATGCTCTTCGTGCACGACTGTACATTTTCTATCCGGTCAATTCCATCGGCCCCGCCATTATAGGATTCGGCTACCAGTTTGCCATGCCGTATTACCAGCAGGCTGTTGGCCAGTGGCATTTCGGTCTGTGAGTTGAAAAGTGCGTAAGCAGTTTTCAACTTATCCTGGTTGATACCTTCTGCTGCGGGGGTGGACACCTGCCATCCATCGTTGCGTGAAACCGGCGTGGCTTCGGTCGGGGTCTTGATGTCTTCCTGTTTGATACAGGAGGCCAGTCCTGCCAGGGCAAAAATTAAGAGTCGTTTCATTTCCCCAGTTTTATGGTTAATGCAAGGCCATGGTTGACCTGGCGGTAAATAAGCCCTTCATCTTTTACATTACAGTATTCGAAAAAGTAAGACAACGCCTGTATGCGTTTATCTGCAAACCGGATCCCTGCCGTGAACGATGGATTGAAGTAGGTATCGATAGCACCGAGCGACAGGTTCGACACATTATTCTTAAATAAGCGTCCAAACGAGATATCATCGATCCGGTAATAACGATTACGGGGCGGACGGGACTTGGCGCCCAGCAGCGGCAGGTCCAGCGACGCATACAGGGTGCGGTCACCCGAAAGCTGGTGGTCATATCCGGTACTGAGTCCGGCCCCGATGAAGTTGGTCCAGTAGAACCTGGACTGGTCAAGGTTCTTATAATAGTTGTTCCGGAAAACAGCCTGGGCAAAACCGCCAAAACGGAAGGAGTTCCTTTCATCCAGCTCCCTGGTTTGTGTGATCCGGTATTTTCCCGAAAGCGCCGGCATGACAGAACGGTAACCGGATTCAAAATCTGTTTTGGGAAGGCCGGCGGATAACTGAAGCTCCAGCATACCATCCCATCGTTCACCGGGGTAAGACTTTGTCAGGGTCATATGAAGGGAAGGACCCTGCCCCACGAGCTTACTGATCTGCTGCTCCATGACCTCCACATACGATGCGCCCAGCTGTAGCGACCACGGGCGGCCTTTTTCCTGTGCCTGCAGCGATGTATGGAAAAAGCAAAGGACTGCGATGACCGGGCACAATAGCCGGGTGCGGATGGCCGGCCGGACAATGCCTTTGTTTCTCTTTTGGTTTACGGGGTAATACATAATTTCTAAGGGTCAGGTGCCGCCAGGGCAACCGGTTAACAATCGTTATTTTCTAAGCGAGTACCGGCAGCCGGCGATAGCACCCACATTTTTTGTCAGGTCACCGAAGTCATACGCAATGCCGAACATGAAATCAAACTTCGAGGCCGTCGGGGCGAAATAAAATTCATTCAGCGTGTATGCCTGGAACTTGTTTGGTTTGTAAAGGCTGGCCGGATCCAGGTCACCATAGTTTTTGGTAATGGTCCAGATGGAGCGCATGGTCACTCCCTTAACGATGTTCAGGAACAAGCCCAGGTTTCCGCCAACCACCCGGTTGTTCAGGATGTTTTTATTACCCGGAAACGATGAATCGAGTTTCTGCCATTCGAAAGGGATCACTGACGGAAAGTATTTACTGGTCCTGATACGGTTGATAAAAACAGGTGTACCGACAACGCGGTCTTCGTATTCCCATCCGGTGCGGTAGGCGCCATTGTTGTAGTAGCTCTGGCGCTGCCGGTCTATCACAAAATCATTCATGTCTTTAGTGAAAATAAATTCGACCAGCAGCTTGCTGATACCGGTTGTTTTTGGCTCCACAAACTGAAGGTGTACACCAGCCTGGAAACTGCGGTTGCGGATATCCACCTCTTCACCACTTTCAAAAGGCATCTGCGCATAGCCATGCCACAGTATTTTATCACCCTCATAATCGATGCCTGCTTCCAGCAAACCGCGCTGGTCACCGGCACGGCTTGGTGCAATATTGTTCGGTACACTTCCGTCATTGGCTTCCTTGACCAGTAAAACATCGAGGAATCCCTGGAATGAACGGTCAAGGATAAAATTTTTCCGGTGTCCGCCCCATTCGCCAAAGTGCTGCAGTCCGCCGTAATATTTAAAACGTTTTTTACCAAACTTCAGGTAAAAGGTTTTTTCATGGTAAAATGCATCCTGCATAAACCGGTTGTTGCCAAACCAGCCATGGGCCAGCGTTCCCTTTACACTGACATAGTCATTGAGTAAATGAATGGGGGTGTATACAGGAATGGAGATGCTGAGTTTCGGAACTGGCAGCGCATTGCCACTCACGCCAAATGATCCCATCGATAACTGGTGATCCATGTCACCGGTCGGATCTTCATATCGCCCGATGGCGACCTGGAAAGCACCCAGGGATAGTTTTGCATAGGCCTGCTCCAGGAGCATGTCCTCAAAGTGGTTGTTGTTATATAGTGCGGCACCATATTTAAGTGTGAGCGCCCGTCTGCGGCCTGTTTCGGTAGTGTCATACCCCTTCAGCCTGGCCAGCGTGTTTGAATTACTGAGCATCACAAATGTGCTGGCGTCGAATTTCGATTCACTGATGGTACCCCATCGTTTGGCAGAGTTCCAGAAAGGCTGGTAACCCTTGCTGGCCCCGGTTACTACGGTACCCACACTCACATTCAGCGAGTCGAGTAGCTGGCTCCTGCCGGTAAAAGGGAGAATGGCCATCGCGATGACCGGGAGCGACCGGGTAAACCGGTAGAGGAACTTGGCAGGGTTGCGGGGCATAGTTGAATGTTGGGTTGATAAATGGCATCTTTAAGTTACTAATAATGCCGTTCAGTTATATTATTTGGTTGGTGGATTTCGCTTTGCTTTCAGTTCCCTCGTACGCAATACGATAAAGTACTCGTAAATCGACTGCAGTGTGGCATAGGTAATTCCCGCTTTGCCGTCGAGGAACGAGCGGCGCCAGATCACCATATACATCCACTTGATAAATGGCCTTCCTGGAATCTTATAAAAAATGCCTTTCTGGTGGTACCGTTTTACGCTGAAATCTTTGGCAAAAAGGGCTTTCCAAAGGGAAAACCGCGTGCCTTCAGAGATGTTTTCCATACGCATGGATGCTTCCATATCGGCATACCCCAGATGCCTCGATAACCAGTAACGGGTTCCCTTGCTGAAGGGGTAATGATCGAGGAAACCGGCAATCTTGGCCACGGGTCCATCAGGTATGGACACCGGGTTCACCAGTCGTTCATACCGCATCTTTCCCGGCCTGAATAAACGCATGTAATACGGGGAGATCTGCGCATGCTTCAGCCAGGTGCCATTCCAGGCAAAGTCGCGCCGCTGGATCTCATACGCTACCGGATCACCATTCAGGAAATCACCTTTCTGCAGCACGTCACGCAGTCCATCCGAAACACGTTCATCCGCATCGATATACAATACCCATTCATGACGGAACGGTATGTGCTGCAGACCCCAGTTCTGGTGGGCCGACCAGTTATCAAATTGCCGTTGTACCACATTTGCCCCGGCAGCCTTTGCAATCGCCACCGTGCCATCGGTACTGAAAGAATCGAAGAGATGGATATCATCGGCCCATGCCACTGAGGCCAGGCAACCGGGCAGGTCCTGTTCTTCGTTCTTGGTTAATATCAGTATTGAAACCATAATGTTTTTAAAAAATCGGTTAAATGGATTCCGCAATCGCGTTCCCGCTCATGACCCGTTCCTTGATTACTTTACATGGGTGACCTGCACAAACCGTCCACTCAGGCAGGTCCTTCGTGACCACCGACCTGGCACCCACCACGCAGCCTTCACCGATAGTGACACCGGGATGCACAAATGATTCTGCCGCTACCCAGGCCATTGCCCCGATGCTGATCGGTGCCGTTACCAGCGGGTTTTCCTTTTTGGTGTAATCATGTGTGCCGGTACAGATATGACTACCCTGCGATATAATGGCCCGTTCACCAATGGTGATCATTGCCTGCGAATACAGGATGGCGCCGTTACCAATGCCGCACTGGTCGCCGAGATCCAGGTTCCACGGACCCCATATTTTTACCCGGGGATACACATGCACCCCTTTTCCCACCTTTGCCCCGAACAGCCGCAACATGAACGACCGCCATCCGTGTAAAGGAATAGGTGTATACCGGAAAAACAGCAGGCAGCAGATATTCCACAGCACTCTCGTCAGCCGGTTACGGAGCGAAAAGGAGGGATACGCGAATGTGTCGACTATTTCCATAATTATTCAGCAGTTTGTAATACCTCACCGGCAACAGGCAACTGGTCCTTCAGCACGGCTGCCAGTTTGCGTGCCGCGGAGGCAATCGTATAATTGGTTTCAAAACAGTTGGCAGCATTATTTCCCATCAGCACCCGGGCTTCCTCACCCATCGCCATCCACTCAACCAGCAGTTGCCTGCTGCCATCCAGGTCATCTTTCTTCACAATGCCTGCACCCGCACGGCTGATCTCTTTCCAGATATTCACCTGGTCGGATATCAGCACCGGCCTGCCACAGGCAAGCGCTTCGGCCACCGAAATACCAAAATTTTCCTGGTGGCTTGGAAGGATGAATGCCCCGGCGCCCCGTATCGCCTGCCATTTTTCATCACCCTGCAACATGCCTGTAAAAACAATCTGCCCCGAGGTGCCGGCAAGGTCAACGATGGATTTGCCAAACGTAGTATCCAGACCCGGACCGGCAATAACCAGCAACGGTAATGCGGCACCTTCTGTACGCAGCTGGTTGTATGCACTGACCAGGTTGAGCAGGCCTTTCTTTTCATGGATGCGGCTGAGAAACAGCAGGTAACTGCCGTTCTCCATCATCGGGAAACGCTTTGCCAGCCCGCTTCCTGGCAGGGCAGGGGATGCAGGCGGGGTAACGATACCGTACCCTGTATTGAGTTCTTTTTTTGGTGAATAGGGGGTAAAACTCTGTCTTGCCAGCAGCAATTCCTCTGCACTGGTAAACAGTATGGCATCGCAGCCATTCACCAGCTTGCGTTCAAGGAGTTTATAATAAATCCAGTTGCGGATCGCTTTCAGTCTTCGGCCGCTGGCCTTCTGGAAATAGGGGTCCAGCATGCCATGCGGCATCAGGTAGATCCGGGGCCGGTTCTTCATGGATGATAACACTTTCCATGCGGCATAACTATGATACAGCCACAGTCCATGAACAATGACTGTGTCAAATTCCTGCGCATGCTTTTTCAGCCATGGAATAAATTCGCTGTTCGATTGCCATGGTCCTTTGGCCTGGCCAAGGGCATGGATTTTCACTTCGCTGCCAGTAACAAATTTTTCAGCCGGATCGTCAAAACACACGATCTCCGTTTCCACACCTGAACGTTTCAGTTCACCCACAGAATTCCTGATGCCCTGGCTTGGACCGCCATTGACAGGATTCATGGTTGGTATAATCCGTAAACATTTCATTCGTCAGTCGTTCAGTACTTTTTTATAAATGATCTCCATTTCGTCCAGTATTTTTTCCCCGTCAAACCGTTTGATGTTATCAAAACCCGCTTCGCGTTTCGCTGCTTGTTCCTGTTCACCGGTTGCAAGGATCGATTCAATTTTTGCCGCGCCAGTCCTGCCCCATTCAGTTAATGATCCGGGCTGCAGGCGATCGAGATAATAAGCCGCATGGCCACCCACTTCATTCATCGGCGCAAGATCGGTGGTCAGTACCAGCGCGCCGGCACTCATGGCCTCAGCCACCGGCCAGCCGAACCCTTCAGCCAGTGAAGGGAACACAAACAGTGATGCACCTGCGTAAAGCCGGCTGATCACCTGGTCGGATGGTTTTTCCAGTACCAGTATATCTTTCACATACGGTGACGCCTGCACTTTTTCCCTGAGTGATGCAGAAGGGGCTGCACCAGCCAGCACCAGCGGGAATGTTTTTGAAGACATAGCCCTCCACTGGTTATAAAGTTCCACCACCCCATTCCTGTTTTTATACCACTGGTTGCCACCAACGTGCAGCAGGTATCCCTCCTGCAACGGGGCGTTCAGCACGGTGGACAGGGAAGCCCTTACCGCCTGCCTGTCTTCGGTATTTTCAAACGAGCGGGTGAGCCCGTTATAGACTACGGCCGATATGTTCGGTTCCTTGCCCAGTAAGCGGTGCAGGTCGTGGCGCGTATTTTCTGATATGGAAATAAAATTCCGTCCCTGCCGGAAGCCCTTCCGGATATATCGCTGGTATACCCGGCCGGTATACGATGTGTGCTGTTCGGCAATCTGTCCCAGTGCACTCATCTGCGCCAGGAAATCGTGGCAATGGATCAGGTGTTTTTGCCCCGATGCATACGGCACCCACGGGCCCAGTGCGTGGTCAGTAAAAACATACAACGTGTCCGGTGCGCCGGCAGCGATCTTTTTTTTCAGCTGCAACGGGAACAATACGTACTGATCGACATAACCCGCCCACTTTTTCAATGCATTTGCAAAAGCAAATTTATAGACTGCCGGACTTGCCGACCAGGCCTCCACTTCATGCCCGCGTTTTCTCATACCCTCCATCAGCCAGCTGGCATAACGGGGCATACTCTGAGAGGGCAGGAAGGAAGGGTGTGTCAGGAAAATGATTTTCATTGATTAAATAATTCAGCCAGCACTTTACCACATACATCCTCGTTGCCGAGGTTTAAATATTCAATCCGTTTTTTACCGGAAACGCGCATGCTGTTGCGCCGCTCATCATTGCCAAGCAGTTCCGCACAAAGCCTTGCACACTCTGCCGAATCATCCCAGAATACTGCATCCTGTCCTTCTTTCAGCAGGAACTGGTGTTCATCCGTACGTTCGCCGCAGAACAGTCCGCCGATAAACGGGATCTCCACTGACCGCTGCGTATGCTGGTCGCGGTTACCTTTCGACAGCAGGCCGATACAGATTTTTGCGCCCTGGATGGCCGCTACATAATCCCGCCCGCCGATGGCCGGTCCGCGGTAGTATGGACGAAGGCTTTCAAAGTGCGGGGACTTCTGCCAGCGGTCGCCCCAGATACTGATGTTGAGCTTCCGGTCCACCAGGTCTTTCAAAAACACATCGCGGTTTTCGTTGCGCATCCAGGTACCGATAAACGCCACATCGGAGCGGAACTTTGCAGGGATCATCGTTTCGTCAGCAAAAGGTTCATGGGCTTTTTCATCATAACTGAAAAATGTGCGGTAGACTTTTTTGGCTCCCTTCTGCAGGTATTCCGAACGGTTTACTTCCCTTGGAACCACGCAGAGGTCGTATAGCGGCAAGGCTTCGAGCAAACGCGCAAAACGGCGCCCGTCGCGCCCTCCGGTAGGGTCATCATTATTATATAATACAATCGGTATGTTCAGTTGCTTCAGCAACTCAAGGCAGCCCTTTCCAAGTAACTCGCCGCTGTTGACCCAAACCAGGTCCGCCTGGCGGGAAGCAAGGTCAAGGCCACGAAGCCATCTTTTTACCTTACCCTGCAACAGTATATAACCCGTGTGGAAATGAAGGATGCCTTTCAACCGCGAGGCCAGTTCACCCCGGAATTCGCTGTAAGGATCCAGCAGCGTAACGTTGTGCCCAAGCCTCCCAAGCGCATCGGCGCGGTGGCGCGATGTGGAAGATGGATTGGAGTTACCTATGTAAAGAATTTTTTTCACCTCGTCGTTTAATAGGGTTCGGAAAAGCGGCAATTATTTTTTTGAAATGATTGCCGTCAGTTTGAATAACAGGAAATAGAGGAACACCATCTGGACGAACCCCCGTATAATAAAGGCAAAAGGATATACCGGACTTTCTGCTGGCAGGAACTGGAAGAAGGACGTCATGGAGATCATTACGCAGAGACTGAACAGCACACCCGTTGGCTGCAGGTTGCCCCGGCTTATTGTTCCGCTGACCCTGTTGTAAAAACTGTCAACGATATAGAAAGCGGGGAATAATCCCACCGCCAGTACCAGCAGGTACCACCAGCCGAATGCAGCCATACCGGTGCCTGACAGGTGACCCGAACGCCTGCCGCCCAATACGGATGAGTTGGCTCCGGCCGTATAAAACAGGAAGTCGCCGAAGGAGGCGTTACTAACGGTCTCCTTATCCACTTCCACCTGCAGTACCGTCAGTACCGGACCGGGCAGCATGGCCCATACCCGGTCGATGGAATAGTCCAGCATCGGCCGGTTCCAGGTACCCAGTTTGTCGGCCGCAACAAGGCTGTTATCATTGAACTTCAGGTTGGCAAATTTCTGCAGGAACACGTTGTCTACATAAAATTCGTCCCAGTCCGACGCAGATAATTTTACGTCCAGCTGCCTTGCACGCAGCTGGTCCTTATCATTAAATGTTTTGAAGGTAAGGCTCAGGAGATCGGCCCTCGACAATTCACTTTTCTGTGAACGGGCAATAACCATTGCTGTGCTGAGGTCCGCAATGGGACCGATCATCAGCCACGCCACCAGGCCGGCGATAATCATTTTTCCGGGGGAAATAATCTTGCTGTCGTAAATGCCCAGCAACATCCCGATACACAGGGAAAGTCCGGCCGCCACGAAACCAAGCAGGAAAGCGGAGCGGATATTACTGGCCACACTGACTATAAACAGCAGCAGGGCAAACAGGATGAGTTTGCTGTACAGCCGTTTGTTGTCGGTCGATACCCTTCCATATAACCTGCCCAATGGCAGGAAAAAGGGGGAGTAGGCAAAAGGGATCAGTCCGGCAATGATCTTGTCAAACGCACCGCCACCGCCATCTTCAGCCGATGCCGGATTCAGGAAGTGGATGTAAAACATCGCCAGCAATCCCGTAGCACCCATCATCCACACCTGGTTATCGCCCGGTGCTTTGAAAAAATCCAGGCGGATCAGGAATTTCCGCAGGCGGTGCGTACTGCGTTTATCATACAGACGGTACAGGAAATGAGTGGTCAGTATTGCCACCAGCGCCGCGAAGGAATGGATAAAGATATCCAGCGGAAGCGCCAGGTTGTTGATCAATGATTTGTTTTCAATGCTGGTAAACAGCAGCGGGAAATAAAGTTGTGAGGTGGCAAAGCCCAGTACAATCACTGAAGAGATGGGGTAGCGGCTGATGGTCGGGAAGTTCAGCACTGAAGAAGTGGTTGCCTTCCAGCCCAGCAATACCAGGGCACCGCAGGTAAAGTTGGTGAGGTCGGTAAAAAAGATGGTCTGGAAACCGAACGCAACCACGCCAAGGATCCACGACCATCGGATGAAGTTCGAAAAGTAACGGGTGATATGTGGTTCCTGGAAATTCAAGTATGGGGTTATGTGTGTTTTAATAATTAGGCGCCTGTTCCAGCAAACTTTACATATCGGCCAATCAGGCTTTTGGCCTTATTGGCTGCAAGATCGGGTAAAACCTTCCAATACCGGCGCACATTGATACCCAGCAGCAGCAATGAAACAGCCAGTACCAGCCATTTTGCCGAAGGCAGGTAAATCATGGCCAGCATGGATGCCACCGAAACAAGGATGGAAGTCACGGTTATCGCATAAGCTTTGGATGGCCAGCTCATCTGGTTGCGGCGCAACCATTTTGCTGCCACAATCATGGCCAGCGCGGCCGAAATACATTCGGCGATCAGCAGCGCGAAACCCGCACCCCTGATCCCGAAAGACGGTACAAAAATGACCAGCCCTGCAATAACCAGTATAAAAGTAATGGTGGAAATGCCCAGCAATGCCTTGATCAGGTTGTTGCCCGTGGCAATGGCAAGTGCGGGTTGCGAACTGGCATACACCAGCACAATCACCGACAACATGGAAAACAACAGCGGGTCAAACGGGATCTTGCCGCGGGTCCACACCATATAAAGAGGTTCAACAATGCTTTGCAGGAACACCAGTCCGGGACAGAGTAATGCCACAATAATAATCCATACAGTGGCCAGTGAAGCTTCGCTTCGTTTCTGGTCGCGCATTTTGAGGAACTTCATCAGTTCGGGCAACATGGGGTTGGTAATACTGCTGAGGCCCTGTGCAGCCACATTTGCGCCGGTACGCATAGTCGCGAAAGCCGCCATCTCCTTGGCACCCACGCTTGGGGTAAGGATGATGCGGATGCCCTGCTGGCGAAAGATATCAAAGATGGAACGGAGGGTCAGCAGTAAACTGAGTTTGAAGTTGCGCAGGCCGGTTACCCATTTGGGTGGCAGGTAGGGCATGCCTTCTTTTTTCAACTGCCGGATTACATCGAGGATCAGGAACAGGTTGATCAGGATGGTGGCGGACAACATGGTAACACCCGCCATCAGGAGGTGGCCTCCTGCAATCACTGCAATGGTCGGTAGCAAAATCACAAGTGCCTGCATAAACGTTTGCCACCAGGCGTAGCGGCTGTAGTAACCAAACGGACTCAGTGACCGCGTGAGCAGGCCGGCATAGGAACCGGTAATGGCCCATACGATCACCTGGAACACGAGCAGTTGCTTCAGCGCCGAAGCTTCTTCGCCATACTGCAGGGCAAACGAAGTGAAGTAGCCGGAGTTCACTACCAGCAAGGTGATACCGATCTGGATAAAACCGGATAACAATGCAACGGGTACGGCCGAGTATAATGTTTCGCGCAGCTCCGGACGGTTGCCGCTGCCAATGATCAGGAATTTGTTGCCAACGTAATTCTGGTGTCCGGTATCGAAGATCTGCAGGAAACCTGTCGCGGCCTGGAAGGTAAGCCAGATCCCGAATTCGTTGGCACTCCAGTAACTCAGGAAGATCGGCGTAACGATCAGCTGCGCCAGCAGGTTCACGAGGATCTGGGCCCACGAAGCAACGGAGCCGGAAAAAATCCTGGAAAATGTGGTTGATGCCATAGTTACCCGTTTGCCGAAATTAATTTAAGCCGTAGGTTCTTGATGAACTTTATTACCGGTACCGGTGCTATGCTGCGAATCAGTACACGGCCGTAAAAACGGATGTCGCGCGGATAATCCCGCTGCACGCCCGTTTCGGGCATTGGTCTGTTGTTCAGCAGGCTTGTCCACCGTGCAATCGCTATCCGGCTGTCAAATAACCGCCGGGCGCGGATCTTGCCCTGTGAACCAAGCCGGGTGGCCAGTTCGGGGTCCTTCAGCAACCGGATGATGGACGATTCCAGTTCGGTGCTGGTTGATGCAAGCAGTCCGCCCTTGTTGTGACCAACCACTTCAATCAGCCCGCCCGCCTTTCCGCCTACTACCGGTTTGCCCACCACCGACGCTTCAAGGGCCGACACGCAGAATGTTTCGAGCGACCCGGTTGAACGCATATTGGGATTTACCACTACCAGCTGTGACTGGCAAATGGCTGTATGCAACGTACCGGCTGCCACGCTGCCGTGAAAGATGACGCCAAGGCCGGAGGCAGAGGACCTCGTACCACCAAGCGGTGCCAGGATTTGTTTTTCAAATTCGGTTTCCGCAACTCCCTCGGGACCTACCTGCAGGAAACTGCTGTACAATCCGGGTGAACCATAAACGTGCAGTGTAGCACCGGGCACCGCATTGCGGATGGCCGGCCATACATTGGCCAGGTGCTGGAACCCTTTGCTGGCGCGCAGTGCGCCAATATAAGCTACAGACAATGGCACCGCATCAGCGGTGCATTGCCTGGCAATAAAATCGTCGGTAAGGAAATTCAGGATAGCAGTGGTTTTCCGGAAGATCGGATGATGTGCCAGCAGGTCACGTTGTATGTTCGACACGGTTACCAGCTGGTGGAAATTCGCACTGGCCGACGCAATGTTCAGGTAGTCGAACCCCGGGGTGTTTTGCGCCCACACGATGAGCCTGGTAAATGATGGTGGCTGTTTCAGCAGTGCGGGTTGCACGGGGTCATTGGTAAATACACAGATCAGGAAATCGATCTTGTTTTCGTTGCAGTAACGGTAAGCATCCGCCAGGTCCCTGATCGTTACCAGGTGATCAGCCGGTGTTTCGGAAGGCGTGGTTGAAAGAAGGATCGCATCCACCCCGCACTCTGCCGCGGCAGAAAAGACTTTCAGGATCATTCCATCGGTGCCAGACATGGGGTAACGCCCCAGGTCGAGCGACCATGGTTTACCCGCAGCACCTGAGTCATAAAAAAAAGCGGACCTGAAATGCCCTGACATATTCCTCTCCATTCCGTTGTTTACTTTAAAAATCCCTTGACTACGCGGCCGAGGCTTTTCCTGCCTTTGTACATCGACACACGTGAATCGTACCAGCGGTTGCCAAAAATTTCTCCGGCCGTACCCGAGCGCTGCTCAACGGGCAGTGCAAACTCGGCAGCAAAAGACGGTTGTTCAAGCGGAAAGCGGATAGCGCGCGACCATACGGTAGGGGTGTAGGGGTGCAGGTTAACAGTTCGTTCGTTCCAGTTCTTCCATTTATATTGATACCAGTTGCGCGAGAATATATCATTGGCATGACCCCAGGTCGAAATCTTCCGTTCCATTTCCTCATCCGACATCACATATCCGTAATGATAACAGGGGCAATCGATCACCACACTGTTATCTGCATGCCAGCGTTTGCGGGTAAACTTCACATCCGATTTACAGCGGAATGCAAAACTTGCATTGGTGTGTTTGATGCTGCCGTCGGGATGGGTCAGCACAAAGTGCGACGACTTCCAGAAGTTGTACCAGGTCGTTTTGAAATGGTCGTCCGATTTGTTTTTCGAGAGAATCCGTTTGATCTCATCGTAGCTGGAGTCGGTATAAAATTCGTCTGCGTCCTGCGTGAGGAACCAGTCGAATCCTTCAGCCCTTGCCAGTGCAAGGCACTCATTACGCATATCTTCTTCCGTCAGCCAGTCGCCTTCCACAATCTGGATCTTGGAACTGGACGATGCGGCACGTATATCCGCGATGGTGGTGGGGTTCAGGGAGTTCTGCCTCGAGGACTCCACATATCCCCACGGCCTTGTCGGGTACGCTATATAAATCTTGTCGACATGGGGTTCTATATTTTCAATCACTGCCTTAAGGAACCTGTTCACATTATAGGCCAACACGTGGGCCGCTATCTGCATAATCAAATTTTAGGGTTAGTCTTTCAGCCCGGGCGTGCTACTACCTCGCCGGCTTTCTATCAGTTTAAGGCTTTGTTATTTCAGGTTGACCAGGTTCTTCAGTTCCTGTTTGAAATTCCGTTTCTTCGGATTGTCTTCGGTGTAACCATATCCGTTACCATAGCCGTAACTGGTACCATATCCTTTCACGCCGCGTTGTTTAACGCCGTTGAACACGATGGCCCTGTTTTTCAGTTCACGGATCTTGTTTTGTTCATCCATTTTCTGGATAAACATTTTCGGCGTAACACCGTGCCGGATCACATATAATGTGGCATCACAGAGCGGGGAAATCAGGTAGGCATCCGTAACAGGGCTTACCGGTGCCGTATCGATCAGGATATAATCAAATGTTTTGTCGAGGTAAGCCAGTAATTCTTCCAGCTTGCCATTCACCAGCAACTCCGATGGGTTAGGAGGGATGGGACCCGATGGGATCAGGAACAGGTTGGGCTGGTTGGGGACTGTTTTAATCACTTCAACCGGATCCTTGCTGCCGATAAAGAAGTTCGAAAGACCGGTTTCCCTTGAAATGTTGAAATGCTCAGCCAGCTTGGGTTTGCGCATATCCATTTCAAGCAATACCACTTTTTTACCCATCAGCGCAAGGCTTACGCCCAGGTTGGCACTGATAAAACTTTTTCCTTCACCCGAAATAGTGGAGGTGATCATGATGCGTTTCTTGCGGGAATTGATACCCAGGTAACCGAGCGAGGTTCTCAGCTGGCGGAACTGTTCGGCAATAAACGTACGCTTGCCTTCCATGATAATGATCGGGCTCTTGCTTGGCTCGTGCATTACTTCACCAAGGATAGGGGCAGTGGTCAGTTTCTCAATTTCGCTCCGGTAAAGGATCGTATTGTTGATCACATCTTTCAGTGATACCAGGCCAACACCAAGAATGATCGACCCGAAGAAAGCAATCAGGTAGATCATTTTCGGTTTCGGGCTGACCGGGAAGCGGCCTGCTTCTGCCACGTCTACAAGGCGGCTGTCTGCAACGGTTGATGCATAGGAAAGTGCAGTCTCTTCCCTTTTCTGCAAAAGGAAAGTATAAATATTGTTTTTGATCGATTGCTGGCGGCTGATTTCGAGCAGTTCCCTTTCCTTTTGCGGAATAGTGCTGAGCATCGAGTTGAAACGGCCGTTGGTGCTGCTGAGATCACCGCGTCCGGCAGCAAGGCTGCGTTTCTGGTTCCGGATGTTCTCCAGGATATTCGGTTTGATCTTCGCAATCTGATCGGCCAGCGACAGCAGGATCGGGTTATTTTCCGGGGTAGTCTGTTTCAGCCGCTCGTATTGCAGTTCCGAATCGTACAGGGTCTGCAGTAACTGGGACAGTACCGGGTCAGTGATACCAAGGGTCGAAGGCACAATGCCTCCCTGTTTTGTTTTACCGATTACATAGTTCTGCACCTCGCCGAGTACGGCCTGCTGCATATCGAGATCACTGATCTTCTGGTCGTTTGCACCAACGGTCTGCAGGTACAGCTGTCCCTGCGCGCTGATGTCAACCAGTTTATTTTTCATGCGGTAGTCCTGCATCTTGCCTTCCACCGAGTCGAGCTCGCCCACCACATAGCTGAGGCGCTTCTCTACAAATTCGAGGGTATTGGCAGCAAGCGTGTTCTTATCCTTGATGGCTGCATTGTTATACACCGTGACCAGCGCATTCAGGATCTCTTCAGCGCGCACGGGCACTTCATCTTCGTAGTTGAGGTTGATCACTGTCGATTGTTTGCTCGATGCGCTGACGGTCAGGCGCGACAACAACTGCGAAGCCGATTCCTTGATACTCTGCAACGCAAAAAACATCGGGCGGTCCGTTGTTTCAGCTGTCTTCTGGTATTTGGGGTTGAGGGTAAACTTCAACACTCCATAAGGAGTGTTCACCCATTTATTGAGACTGTAATTCTGTTTATCAATCGCCACCCAGTTGTTTTTCAACTCGAAGTACACCTGCTTGGCCGTCTGGAAAGAATCGGGATTTTTTACTTCCACCGTAATGGGGGAGCTGAGGTAACCCGGGCGGTCGGAGATCTTGCCTTCCACTGTAACGGGCGCGTAAAGTTTCAGCTCACGCACCACTTCCCTGGCGAGGGTGCGGCTTTTAATTACCTCGATTTCATTCTCGACAATCTTTTTGCCGCCGAACATGTCCATCGACTCCATAATGGAGGTACCGTCCATGCCTTTTTTATCATCCTTTACCAGGATGGTGGCAGATGCTTTGTAAACAGGCACCTTGTAACGCAGGTATACCCATGCACCGGCAACACCGAGCGCAACGAGCAGCACAAACAATGGCCAGAATGGCATGTATTTATTCAATACATCCCGGAAAAAATTCTCTTCTTCCGGGTAAGCATAATTTTTTTTCTCTTCCATAATGGTCAAAGTTTAATGGTAGTTTCTGTTAGTTCTGGTTACGTATTAAAAACGATCATCCGGTAACGGACTGGTCCGTACTGCTGATCTCATGGTACATCGATGATGGCTTGTAGGATACAACGGTTTTAAACTGGATTGTTTCTTCCAGCGGTTGGGCGGTAAGGATTACCCCGAGGGATGGTACCACCAGTTTCACCAGGATATTATTGAATGCAACCTGCTGCTGCACCTGCTCCATCAGCGAGCCATTGATCATGCGCGCCATGCCATTGGTGGCAACTGTTGTTTTTTCTGTTTTGATATCCTGGTACTTGCTGGCGAAATTCATAATCATCTCCACCTCCAGGTCCCGTACGGCCACCGGCTGGTCGAGCCAGTACACCAGGTTCAGTACACCATCCAGTCGCAGGATGCGGCTCAGGTCACCCGGCAGGCATTTCACCAGTACGATGCCTGGGAATACAGGGGCGTTTACCATCTTGTACCTGCCGTGTGTGAGTACCTTTGCTTTCGAACAGGGGAAATAACCTTTAAAGCCCTTCCTGCCAAGGGTATCGGCTACTTTCTTTTCTGCCCGGGGTTTTGTGTGCAAAGCGTACCAAATGCTACTACTCATAAGGGTTTGATTAGATTACGTGATTCAAAAATTCCGAAGGGTGGCTTCAAAAAATTCAGCGTGTTCTTCCGGTGGCTTTCTGGATAATAAACCTTAATATGGGCAAGCAATAATCAGTTCCTTCGCTCTAACGGGTGGCGCGGTCCACAATGATGACCACAACGGACAATGCACTGAATACAATAGGCAAAAGCTGTTGTGACCTTGTAGCACTCGCTACCCTGGCTTTGTTCGGCTCAACATATACGATATCGTTGGACTTCAGGTAATAATATGGCGATGTGAAAATTTCATCCGAATTCAGGTTAAGCCGTTTCACCACCCTCGCATTTCCTTCATCCCGGATCACCATTACGTTGTCACGTTTGGCGTAAATAGTCAGGTCTCCCGCAAGGCCGATCGCCTCAAGCAAAGAAATCTTCTCACTTGGAACGGGAAGAACCATCGGGCTCTTAACCTCTCCCAAAACCGTTACTTTGAAATTTTTATACCGGATGGAAACAATCGGATCTGTCAACAGCTTCCTGTCGATAAGGCTCTTAGTGATATTGTTTTTTAACTGCTCCTTTGTAATACCGGCAGCCTTCACATTACCAAGGATGGGAAACTCAATGTTTCCATCGCTGTTGATAAGATAACCGTTGGTGCTCGCAATTTCTGTACCGGAAACAGTGGCCGGGGGCATGTTAAAGATGATACTTGCCTCAGGATTCAGGCTGGTAACGGTTATGCTTAGAATATCATTTTTCTGTAACAGTAATTCCGGTATCGGCTGGTTGGTAGCAATGCGGGAGTCTTTGAGGTCATTGAAATAGGTCGCATTCCTGGTATTGACGCAGGAAGAGAAACATATAAGGACAACGAGGGCAGCAGTTATGGACGTAACAATAGATAGAAGACTGCATTTGACAGTGGTCATATTCAGGTTGTTGTTGACTGATTTTGGAAATGGCTTGCTAGCGTATTTGCGGCCTGTCGACGGGATTGGATTCTACGGATTTCGCATTGTCGCGAAGAAGGTCTGGGTATTGCCTCCAGGAGATGGATTTGGAGCTTGGCAATTGCAAGGGATAGATTCTGCGGTAAAGATAAGGTTTGAACCTCATATAACCACTAATTATTTTAACAGAACAGATTGACTTAAAGTAACATACTTAACGAAATTAATTACACACCGCTATAAGGGTAAATACCAAGGTGTGAGGTTTTTTTTCCCCGTTTTGTCCATCATTCAGAAATAATCCTGACCGGCGGATTGTTTACTTCCGCAGCTGGTTTGGCCATTGCCGCATTGATCGATTCCAGGAACCGCGGCATAATCCGTTCAATATTCAGGGTGTTTTCTGCAAAGTTCCATGCATTCGTTCGTACCCCGGCTGGCGGGTTGAACAATGCCTGGTAAATACCCTGGGTAATGGAAGACTGGTTATCCGGCAATGCCAGCACGGCTATATTTTCCCCGGAAATGTACCGGTACAGGCTCGAATCGGCAGGGGCGGTTACGAGTGCGAGACCGCCAACAGCAAGGATCCCCGTCAGTTTCGAAGGCATTACCAGGTCATTCGCATTGGCTTTCTGGATAACCAGGTGCAGGTCGGCCGAATTCAGGAAATCGTTGAACACTTCCTTTGGCTGCAGTGCAAGAAACCGTACGTTATCAAGACCCATGGCTTTTGCTATTTCTTCCAGCTTTTCCTTATATGGCCCGGTGCCGCAGATAGCAAAACAAATGGCCTCACCCCGAAGTTTTGATGCGGCCTCCAGGATCTGGTCAAGCCCCTGTTTTTCCCCGATGGCACCGGAGTAGAGCACCAGTTTCGAAGTTGCCGGAAAACCGAATTTCTCTTTCAGCCCGGTCTTGTCGGTAATCGGATAAAGCTCTTCCGTGTTTACCCAGTTAGGGAAAAAGAGTACTGGCCGGTCCAGTTTGGCCTTGATCTTACCGATCATTCCCGCAGAAATGCTGCTGATATGATCCGTGCGTTTCAGTATAAAAAGTTCTGCCTTCATGAGCAGGCGGATAAGCCATTTCTGTTTCACCATGCCGAGTTCATTGGCAGCATCAATCTGAAGGTCCTGTATATGGTACACCATTTTTGCTCCCCTCGTCCACTTGTACAGCAGTGCAAGCATCCCGATATGGAAGGGCGGGGCCACCGCAATTACATGATGGTATTTTTTATGGGTAAATATGACGGCCAGCAAACGGAAGAAGGCGGAGATAAAAAAACTGAAGTCGGACAACATCCGTTTACCGCCACTTGGGCTTTTGGGCACATAGTGCGGGCAACGCATCACCCGGATGGAACCCGTTCCCATGGCGGTTTTGGTGCTGCTGTACCAGTAACTTTTGTTCTTATAAGCGGGTGACACTGACCATTCAGGGTAGTAGGGGTAAGTGGTTACTACCGCGCAATCGTATCCGTTGGCAGCCAGCCAGTCGATCATTTCGCCGTTATATTTTCCGATACCGGTAAGTTCAGGTTTAAAGTTGCCGCCGAGCAGGAGTACGCGTGTAGGGTTCATTTAATCAGTTTAAGTCGTACGGCAAACAGGGTAGTCGGGCAAAAGTAATACTATCTTATTATAAAACTTCCGGCACTTTACCCTGACCGTGCTGAAACACCCGGGCCATTGCAAAAAGAATACCAGCAGGATAAACAGGAACCGATGGTACCACAGGTAGATTTACGATTCAGAATACGCAACCTTACCCGGCAAGGTTGCAGTTTCCTCTCTTGCAATAATTTAAACCGCAGCTTACCTTTAAACCATGCGAATACTTTGTATCGGTAACAGCATTACGGCAGGTAATACCGGTGTTTCATTTGTGCGGATGATGAGGGCGGCCAACCCTGACTGGAAGATTGTGAACAAGGGAATAAATGGCGAACCGTTATATAATATAGGTGACCGTCTTATACGCCACCTCAAAAAAGACCCGCTGTTTGACCGGATTGTAATCGAGGCCGGCATCAATGACCTGCTGCTGCCCGCGCTGGAGAAACGGGGTGGACTGTACCGGTTTGTGATAGGCCGGGAACGCAAACATGAAATCCGCCCACTGGAAGATCCGGGTAAATTCCGCAAGTTTTACAGCGTTTTGCTGAAAGAAGCGAGGTTGTATACCCGCGCATCCATTGTGCTGGTCAACATCAGCCGGATCAATGAAGGTGCTTCACCGCAGTCGATCGGGCTGCAGTCGGAATATAACAGCATCATTGCATCACTGGCGGCCCAGGCGAACTATTCACTGGCCGATGTGGCCAGCCTGTTTGATGAGGCACTGGGCAGCCCGGGCGAAAACCGCGATTACCTCTGCGAGAATTTCTGGAGTACCAGTTTCTGGGACGGACTGCGTTGTTACCTTCCTGGCCAGGCGGATAAATTAAGTGCTGCCCGTAAACTGCGGCTGACAATCGACGGGGTACACCTTAATACGGCTGGTGCCCGTTTGTATGCAACAGCGATCTCACGTGCATTGAAAACTTCTGCAAGGATAATCCCTGTCCAGGGTCATTTACAACAGAATTTTCTATAAATTGCAGCCATCCGGAACGCCAGCCCGCTCGTACTTTCACGGGCAGTTGCCGGAACCTCGCACCAGGCTTCCATTTCCTTTTCTATGATCACCGCGCAGAACGACTTTCTGCATTTGCCATTAAATTTTTTTTCAAACCAGGCAGTTGGCCCGATTATCACTAACGGTAATCCGGATTTTCCATATCGCTTGTTCAACGTAAACTGAAACAGAAACAATTCATGAAAAAAGCACTGATCACAGGGATAACAGGGCAGGACGGATCTTACCTCGCAGAATTCCTGCTGGCAAAAGGGTACGAGGTCCATGGTATCAAACGACGCAGCTCACAACTCAACACTCAACGGGTCGACCACCTTTACCAGGATCCGCACGAGTCTAACCTGAAAATGATCCTCCACTACGGTGACCTGACCGATTCCACCAATTGCATCCGGATTATACAGGAAGTACAACCGGATGAAATCTATAACCTTGGCGCCATGAGCCATGTGCAGGTAAGTTTTGAAGAACCGGAATATGTAGCCAACACCGATGCGGTGGGTACACTCCGGCTGCTGGAAGCGATCCGTTTGCTGAAGATGGAAAAGAAGACACGCATCTACCAGGCATCCACGTCGGAGCTCTATGGTAAGGTGCAGGCGATCCCCCAGAGTGAAACCACCCCGTTCTATCCGCGTTCACCGTATGCAGTTGCAAAAATGTATGCATTCTGGATCACGGTCAACTACCGTGAAGCATATGGCATCTATGCATGTAACGGCATCCTGTTCAACCATGAGAGCCCGAGAAGGGGTGAAACATTTGTGACCCGCAAGATCACCAGGGGCGTGGCAGAAATTGTACTTGGACTTAAAAACAAATTATACCTGGGTAACCTCAACGCGCAGCGCGACTGGGGCCACGCCAAAGACTATATCGAAGCAATGTGGCTGATCCTGCAACAGGAAAAGCCGGAAGACTTTGTAATTGCAACAGGTGTTACAACCCCGGTGCGCGAGTTTGTGAAAATGTCTTTCGCACATGCCGGTGTGGAACTGGTGTTTGAAGGGAAGGATGAAGAAGAAAGGGGAATCGTTGCGAAAGTAACCGACCCTTCAGTCAAACTCGAAGTAGGGGATGTAGTGGTCGCAGTTGATAAACGTTATTTCCGCCCTACAGAAGTAGACCTCTTACTGGGAGATCCTACCAAGGCAAACACACAGCTTGGATGGAAACCAAAGTACGATGTAAACATGCTGTGCAAGGAAATGGTGGAAGCAGATATTGAGTTGTTCCGCAAAGACCTTGTGCTGAATGAAACGGGTTACAAAACGGTTCGCACATTCGAATAAAAAAACCGCAACAACTGTTGAGGTAGTAATAAATTAAAAAGAAGGAAAGACAACTGGCCCGCCAGCAATCTTTCCTTCTTTTTGTTTACCCTATAATTTTTGCATCCTGCAGGGATCGGAACAAGTTGAGGTATCAGCTGGAAGTGTCATGTACACCGCCTTCCGTGCGACAAAGCTTATATTTGCCAGCAATGAAAAATGCATGGCGCACCATTCCGCAATCCGATCACTACCACCGCGAACGATTTGTCAACCTGAGTAATACTCCCATGATGGCCAAAGGGGTAAGTATGCTGAAGGTAATGCGTGCCATGATGCGCCGGCCAAAGCTGTCCCGTCCCCAACATCCATTACCGTTCGTGCGGACGGACCTCCGGAACCCGCCAGCGGGCAAACCGACAGTAACCTGGTTTGGCCATTCCTCTTACCTGATCCAGTTCCGCGGTTACAATATATTGGTGGATCCGGTCTTCAGTGGATATGCATCGCCCGTGGCCGGATTTGTAAAAGCATTTGAAGGTTCGAATGAATACCAGCCATCCGACTTTCCGCCGATCGACCTGATGGTGATTACCCACAATCATTATGATCACCTGGATAAGGGTACTATCCGGAAATTCAGCTCGACCACCAAACGGTTCCTGACCGGGTTGGGTGTGGGGCGCGACCTTGCGGCAGCAGGGGTGGATCCCTCCCTCATCGAAGAATCGGACTGGTGGGAAGAATATTCACCTGCCGAAGGCATCCGGTTGCAATGCACACCGGCCAGGCATTTTTCGGGAAGGGGACTTGTTCGCGGGGGATCATTGTGGTCCAGCTTCGCGCTGAATTTTTATGGGCATAACATTTTCATCGGGGGCGATTCGGGTTATGATACATTTTTTACAACGATCGGCGAAAGATGTGGTCCATTTGAACTGGCGATCCTGGAATGCGGACAGTATGACCAGTTCTGGCCCGATATCCATATGATGCCTGAACAGACTGCACTTGCGGCCACACAATTGAGAGCCGCTGCATTGTTACCGGTGCACTGGGGGAAGTTTACATTGGCCAATCATGTGTGGGATGAGCCCGTGAAACGCGTGCTGGTAGCCGCAGCTGGGTTACAACTTCCGGTGGTAACGCCAATGATCGGCGAACGATTTATGGTGGGAGGTCCGTACCCTGCTAAGCCCTGGTGGTAATCAAAAGAACTGTGGTCCTGTTTCCGGCGGTAGTTCTTTCGCAAACTCAATAACCAGTCTGTACCGGGCGACCCGGATCTTTAGCCAAACCGGTTATTCGATTTATATTTGGGAATAATCTATTGACCCATGATCTACCGCC
>SDZZ01000734.1 GCA_004173255.1 Chitinophagaceae bacterium
GGGTGTGCAGCGTGGCCACATCCCAGTTGGCCAGGCGGATGCAGCCGTGACTTCCCGCACGACCGATCGTTTCCGGGGAACTGGTTCCATGGATCCCCACACCGGGGCGGTTCAAGCCCGCCCACAAAATCCCCACCGGGCTGTTTGGGCCCGGTGGCAAATGGTAAAAGACATCCGTGCGCTCTCCGCGCTTCAGCACGCCTTCATCGTATCGGTACCAAGGCCATGGAACCGCCCCCACCACCCTCCAGGAGCCAAGGGGCGCGGGATGCTCCGTTGAACCGGGAGTGATGGGAAAAGCCGCGATGAGCCTGTCTGAGTCCAGCACCCTGAGCATGCGTGACTGAGTGTCCACCACGACCCTCCGTTCTCCGCCGCCGGCCCCCGCCGCGGCGGGATACCGGGAAGGAAACTGCTTAAAGCTGAAGGGATTCCGGATATTCGGGACCCGCAGGACCGTTCCTGCGGGAATGCGGTTCAGGTCCACTCCAGCATTCAGTTCCTGCAAAAACGCCTCCGTCGTGTGGAAGCGCTCCCCGATGAGTTCGCTGAGTCTGACGTAGGGCAATTTCTCCTGTTTGGCGAGCTCCTGCGGCGATTCGGCCATGGTCCCCAGCGTGCCCACATCACTGTCCGTGACGGTGTAAACAGTGTAGGGGCGGATGTAACGGGTGTCCGGTTCGAAGGATGGCGACAGGCCGTGGGATTGCCCGTAGAGTTCGAGGGCTTTCCTGGTGAACTCCCCGTTTCGGCCATCGACAACGCCCGGGCCGAATCCATTCCCATCCAGAAAAATCTGAAGTCGGATGCCGCTGTCCCCGGCTTCCGGCATGAGGGTATTGCTTTTGCGGACCGTGGAGCAGGCACTGGGCATAAGCGCCACGATCAGGCTGAAAACGGCGGGCAGGCATCGCCGGAGTGGATGACGGGAGGATGTTTGGGGGGGAATGCGGCTCACCCCCCAACGTCATCACCCCCATTGAAAATACAAATGGTTTGATGCCATTCGAACAATGAGGGGGCCTCATGGAGGGAAATTCCCGATCGTGACCCCGGTCCCTTGATCTGCTTTCTGAGCTTCTCCTCCTTCTGCTGCATTGCTGACACCTGTACATCAACCATTGAATATGCGTTAACGCGGCCCGGCCTTACACTCGTAAATGTTCCGTACCAATCAAACGCGCTTTGCCAGTGCCAGTTAATGTTAAAGCCGTAGCCTTTACCCACATTTGCATTACCAAAACTGGCGTTAGTGCTCCATTTTGGTGTGTTGTACTGTGCAATGTTATTGATGTTGGCTTTGCCCAGATTAAACACCGATAACGTTGCATTACCGCCAACCAGGTATCCCTTATCAAGCAGGTAAGTAAGGCCTAAGCCTGCGCCTTGTGCAGATACTTTATCCTGCGCGTTGGTGTACAGCTGGTACAGGTGGTAGTTGTTCATGGCCACATCGCCGGCGGCGGCAGGATTGGTTTTACCATCGGCACCTAAAACAGGGCTAACAGGGTTAAGTACTACCGTGTTAAGGATAAAGTTGGTGTAAGAGCTGTAG
>SDZZ01000735.1 GCA_004173255.1 Chitinophagaceae bacterium
TATTACAGCTGTGGATTAGTTGAAAACTAATTCTGCAAAAATATTGTTTTCCCGGTATTAACATTTTTTCATCCTTAATCCACATTCCGGTTTGCCGCTGATGCTGCATTCAGGCACTCTATCCACATTCATGTGAATGGAACATTGGTACAAAGAATTAATGGAATATTAATAATGGAGCTGTGGATAGTGGTCGAACAAATAGCAGGATTGGACCTGGTTTGGCAACCGCAGACCGCTTTCCACAAATTACGCGCTAACAGTTCTATTTCATACTAACGTTCCACGCGGCGTTATACACACAATTCAGTGGATATCAACAGGCAGCTGTGTGTAAATTCACAGGAAACGGATGGTAAAAAAATGTCATAATAAGTGATAACTCCCACTTTCACCAGAAAGTGAAAATGAAAAAGCCCGCTTCGCGGGTGAAAATCCTGGTAGCAGGAGGAGAAAACTTGAAGGAATCGGGAAATACCCGGAAATCTGTGTTTTTGCGACGCGGTGCTGCCGGAAGCGGTACCCCTCGTGGGTTTACGGGGAGCAACAGCTGCCTGGCAAACCCGATGGTACCGGAAAAGCCGGCAGTCAGGCAAAAGGTTAGTTGCATCTATCTGTTTGGGTGTGTATTTTAACCGGGAAAAACGGTGGTTACAACCGCGCAGAGCGCTTTAATACAGGGAATTTGAGCGGTTTTCCACAATTTGTTCATAAGCATAATTCCCCTATTTTTGCCATCCCTTTTTTAAACCCTACATATTATTATGTCAGTTATTCAGTCGATCCAGGAAAAGTATGCTAAACTAATGGCGGTGATCATCGCCCTTGCCCTGATAATCTTTGTGGTCATGCTTGCTTTTGAAAACGGAGGCAGTCTTTTCCGCGGTTCCAATTCCAGGGACGTTGGTGAGGTGAATGGCAAAACCATTGACTTCGAAACTTTCGAAAAGAAAAAAGAGCAGAACAAAAGCTTTATGGAGCAGCAGGGTTATGGTACAGGCTCAGGCCTTGACCAGATGGCTGTGGAGCAAACCTGGAACCAGGAAGTGAACCGTTTGCTGATGGCAGCCGAAACCAGCAAGCTGGGTATCCAGATCGGCAAGAATGAACTGGGAGATATCCTGTACGGGCCAAATCCTCCCCAGGACCTGAAACAGCAGTTCACAGACCCGGCGACGGGGCAGTACAACGCAGTGCAGGCAAAACAGCAGATTGATGCCATGCTGAAATCGGCTTCGCCTGAACAGAAACAGCAGTTCAATTCATATGTAGACCAGCTGGAGCTGATGCGCATCAGCGATAAATACAATTCGTTGCTGACCAACAGCGCCAACTTTCCAAAATGGATGGTTGAAAAAGAAATTGCCGACAACAGCCAGATTGCCAACGTATCACTTGTACGTGAATTCTATACCAGCATACCGGACAGCAGTGTGAAAGTATCCGATGCCGAAATAGCTGACTACATCAGCAAACACAAGCAGGATTTCAAACAGGAAGAAAGCCGCAGCATTGCTTATGTGAGTTTCAGCGCGCTGCCGACTGCTGCCGATAC
>SDZZ01000218.1 GCA_004173255.1 Chitinophagaceae bacterium
GAGTCAGCCGCAAAAAAGAAGGCAGCATCGCTCGCCCGCAAGGCCGCTTCGAAACGTAAGGCACGCTGATCAGATCCCGCACAGCATACTGGAAACCAGGCCTTGCCGCGGTCAAACTAAAGGCGTGCACAAAGCTGGAAAACCCGCCGTTTTTATGTACCTTCGCCCGTCTCGAAAAACGAGGTCTAGTACATGAAGAATATCCGTAATTTTTGCATCATCGCCCACATTGACCATGGTAAATCAACCCTGGCTGACAGGCTTTTACAATCGACCGGCACCATCAGCGACCGTGATATGATGGACCAGGTGCTTGACGATATGGACCTCGAAAGGGAGAAGGGGATCACCATCAAGAGCCACGCGATCCAGATCAACTATAAACATACTGACGGGCAGGAATATATCCTTAACCTCATCGACACCCCGGGACATGTGGACTTCTCTTACGAAGTGAGCCGGGCCCTTGCCGCCTGCGAAGGGGTATTACTGCTGGTAGATGCCGCCCAGGGAATCCAGGCACAAACCATTTCCAATCTTTATCTCGCTATAGAAAATGAACTCGAGATCATACCGGTGATCAACAAGATTGATATGGCCGGTGCCATGATCGATGAGGTGAAAGACCAGATCATTGACCTGATCGGTTGTAAGGAAGAAGAGATCCTGCTGGCGAGTGGCCGTACCGGGCTGGGTATTGAAGGCATCCTTGATGCCATCGTTACCCGCATCCCTGCCCCGGTGGGTAATGTGGATGCACCGTTGCAGGCACTGATCTTCGACAGTGTGTTCAACAGTTTCCGTGGTATCATCGTGTACTACCGGATCATCAACGGCGTCATCAAAAAGGGTGACAGGGTAAAATTTATTTCAACCGGCCAGGAGTATGAGGCCGATGAAGTCGGGATCCTGAAATTAAAGATGACCGAGAAAAAAGAGGTGAAGGCGGGTGATGTGGGTTATATCATTACCGGGATTAAGAATGCGAAAGAAGTAAAGGTGGGGGATACCCTCACGCTGGTGAATAATCCAACCCAGGAACAGATCAAGGGTTTCCAGGAAGTAAAACCGATGGTGTTTGCCGGCATCTATCCGGTGAATACCGACGAGTTTGAAGAGTTGCGCGATTGTATGGATAAACTGCAGCTCAACGATGCGTCCCTGACCTTTGAGCTTGAAACCTCACAGGCCCTTGGGTTTGGTTTCCGTTGCGGATTCCTTGGACTGCTTCACATGGAGATTATCCAGGAAAGGCTTGAAAGGGAATTTAACCAGACGGTGATTACCACTGTACCCAACGTAAGTTTCATTGCCACTACCACCAAAGGTGAAGTACTGATTGTAAATAACCCGGCCGAGTTTCCCGACCCCGTAAAGACTGACCATATTGATGAACCTTATATCCGGGCGCAGATTATTACCAAACCGGATTACATCGGGAATATCATGACCCTTTGTATCGGGAAACGGGGCATCCTGCTGAACCAGAACTATCTTACCCCTACAAGGGTGGAGCTAAGTTTTGAAATTCCGCTGACGGAGATTGTGTTTGACTTTTATGATAAGCTGAAATCCCAGACCAGGGGTTATGCTTCGTTCGATTATACCCCGATCGGTTACCGCGAAGCGGATATCGTGAAGATGGACATCCTGCTGAATGATGAAAAAGTGGATGCATTAAGTGCGTTGATCCACCGCAGCAGGTCGCATGAATTCGGACGCAAGCTTTGCGAGAAATTAAAGGAGCTCCTCCCTCGCCAGCAATTCCAGATTGCCATCCAGGCTGCCATTGGTGCCAAAATCATCTCGAGGGAAAACATCTCTGCGATGCGCAAGGATGTTACTGCAAAATGTTATGGTGGTGATATCAGCCGTAAACGTAAACTCCTCGAAAAACAGAAAGAGGGAAAGAAACGGATGAGGCAGATCGGGAATGTTGAAATTCCGCAGGAAGCATTCCTGGCGGTGTTGAAGCTCGATGAGTAAGAGTGCTGGGATCGTTCCACGATGACAAAGCGCGATGGGGTCGTTTCACGATGACAAAGCTCGATGGGGTCGTTACACGATGACAAAGCTCGATGGGATCGTTCCACGATGACAAAGGTCGATGGGCTCGTTCACGATGACAACGCGTGATGGGATCGCTCCAGGATAACAAAGCTCGATGGGATCTCGCGCCGATGTATTACTGCGGTTTCTTCTTCACGGGCGGTGTAACCGGTTTTTTCTCGGTGGACTTATTTTTGTCCGACTTCTGCTGCAGCTTTTCTTCATTTGTATTGCCCTTTCGGTCAAGGATGGGATCACCCATTGGCGGTTTGCCGAGGTAAGGGTCCACATTATTCATATCAATCTGGAAGTCGAAAGCTTTGTCAACGTGAAGCCATTTTCCATTTTCCCATTTGTATGCTTCGTTGTCGCCATCAGGTATCATCGTCCATGCATTTTCCGGCTCATCATTTTCTGATACGAGATGGTCGACCAGGATCATGTTCAGGTCGGGCACATAATTGAGCAATACCCTTGCATCTTTTTTATACTCGAGACTGATCCGGTGGGCGGGCTTTCTTTTCACGCTGTCCTGGGCGTAACTGAACAGTGGTCCGCCAAACATCGGTTCCTGTTTATCATCAAAGGTCATCACATCAATCCACTTTTTGCTGCTGCGCACGCCATTGGGATCAAACCCAAACAGGGTGTAATATTTTTTACCGTTAAACTCGGTCTTGATGATATTGTAGTAGACTGCCCCGATCCAATGCATGCGGTCGCGTAAGGAATCTTCCGGTTGTTCGGTAAACTCCGACACGTCCTGCAGCGGTTTCAGTTTAAGTGAGCCATCCGCAGTGCGGAACTGGATAGCGCCTTTCTGCCTGGGGTAGTAATCGTCAAACTGGAGATTCCAGGTGAAGATGCGGAAGGTACTGTCCGGGGCGTATAGTTTGGAAACACCCATCACCGAATCAAACGGGTAATAGAATGA
This sequence comes from Chitinophagaceae bacterium, assembly GCA_004173255.1. Taxonomy (GTDB): domain Bacteria; phylum Bacteroidota; class Bacteroidia; order Chitinophagales; family Chitinophagaceae; genus JBEVJC01. The sequence continues at coordinate 2,984 of SDZZ01000218.1, forward strand.
ATTTTTTACCTGGAGGGCGCGAACGAGGGATCGGGTAAAAATGCTGTCGGAGATCATCCGTCCCGCCGTCATCGAATCCATGATGAGGAAACGGGAGTAGTTTGCCAGCGTGTCTTCCTTTCCTTTCAGGATGCGGAGGTCGGCCTTGCTGATCTGCGCGTCGGCAGAGACCGCAAGGGAGAGGGACAAAACCAGCAGGATTACGGGATAGAATCGTTTCACAAATATAGTTTTAATGACAGGCCGGCAGCTGTCCTAAAGATACAGCATGCCCATTTAACGGGTAAGGACGTTAAAAATTATATGGGAGTGGCCTGCCTCGCGTTTAAATGTGCTGCCGGCGTGAATTTTTACAAAGCTTTGGCAAAATCGAACAGCGTCGGAAAGATCAGGTCAATATCAGGATGGGGAAGGGTCACATCCGGGCTGGTAGTCAAAACAAAGACCGTATACATACCCGCATTTTTACCAAATTCCATATCCGTGATATTGTTGCCTACCATGATGGAGCGGCTGAAATCTATTTCAGGAAAATCATGCCGTGCCTGGAAAGCCATACCTGGATTGGGTTTGCGAAGTGGGTCGGTGTCCGGCATTTCGGTAGCCGCGTAAATGTTCCGGATTTTGCCGCCTGCTGCTTCTATGCCGTCGGTCATTTTCCTGTTAACTGCTGCCAGGTCATCAAGTGTCATCAGTTTGCGGCCAACACCGCGCTGGTTGGTGGCGACTATGATCTGGCCAAACAGGTCTGTCAGTTTTTTAAAAAATCCGGGAGCGCCTTCCAGGAAGGTGAAGTTATCCGGGCCAAACACATAGGTGCCAGGGGCATCTTCGTTAACCACCCCGTCGCGGTCGAGGAACAACGTCCACGATTTATCGATTTTTTTAAGGTCAAGTGGCGGCAATGCCAGGTCCTGTCCGGCCCGTTTATAATCTTCCGGGATCCCGATATCGATAAAATACCCGTCCTGCACCGAGCCAGCCAGCTGTCCTTTTAAAGCCTGCGGTTCCAGGACGTCGGTTTCAAACGAAAACCTGGAAGGCAGGTCCAGTTGCATGAACTGCTGTACATCGATCAGGTAGGTACCACCATTGATGAGGCCCTGGTCATAGTATTTCTTTTCGCGGAAACCTGTTACCTGCGATTCATCATTTATTTCTACAACGCCATACCGGTCAAAGCTGGTCATCGGTTTAAGGGCGAGTGTTGCGAGTGGTTGCCTGGCCTCCTGCACCTGGTCCAGCGCCTCTACATCCACGCGGAACAGGGTATCACCATTGGTGACCAGTACATTTTTTTCCAGTATCCTGGCACAGGCCAGACGGATTGCGCCACCGGTACCCAGCGGTTCGTCTTCGATCACACACCGGTAATCCAGGGAGCTGAAATTCGCCTGGAGGTAGGCTTCGATCAATTCATGTTTGTAACCGAGGGAGAAGGTAAAACTGTTGATGCCCTGCGAACGCAGGTAGTTGATAACATAAAAAAGGAAAGGCCGGCCTGCAACAGGTGCCATACATTTTGGAAGATCGGGTACTGCTTCACGGAGTCTTGTTCCAAGTCCGCCAGCAAGGATAATACATTCTTTGACCATTGATAGACCGGCTATTTTACGCCGAAGTATTTTTCCTCCACCAGCTGGCAGATGATATGCCCGGCCAGGATATGACTCTCCTGGATCCGTGGTGTATCGGTGGATGGAATATTGATTAAATAATCGCTCAGGGGTTTTAGTGATCCGCCGGTGCGACCGGTAAACCCGATTGTCACCATTCCTTTTTCCCTGGCTGTTTCAAATGCCTTGATAATGTTTGCCGAGTTGCCGGAGGTGGACAGGCCTACCAGCACATCCCCTTCCTGGCCAAGCCCTTCAATCAGCCGTGCATAGATCACATCGTAACTGTAGTCGTTGCCCACTGCGGTCAGGTACGAAGTGTTACAATGCAAAGCCTCTGCCGGCAGGGCTTTCCGGTCAATATAAAAACGGCCGGAAAATTCCGCAGCGAGGTGTTGCGCATCTGCCGCGCTGCCGCCGTTGCCGCAGAAATAGACGCGCTTATTGTTCGTAAATGCATCCACGATTACATCCACGGCCTTGCCGATTGTTGTTACCAGCTCTTCTGATTGAAGTACCTGTTGTTTTGTATCGATCGATGCCTGGATCAGGCTTTTGATTTTTTCCATTTTCAAGGGTTTAAGGTTAAACCGTCCATGTTTTCAATCCGTGTTTGGTAAACAGGTAGCTGCGGTGACGGCCACCAAAACGTTCCAGTTCGGCCAGCACATTATACTTGGAATTGACCGGGCAATAGAAAATCATAAATCCGCCGCCCCCGGCGCCGGATATTTTACCACCCGTTGCCCCTGCTTTTTTTGCGCATTCATAAATCTCTTCCATCAGCGGGTTGCTGATCCCTTTTGCCATTTTTCTTTTTTGCTGGAAGCCAAAATCGAGGATCTCGCCAATCTGGTTCAGTTTGCCCTGGAGCAAGGCTTCCTTCATGTGCTGGGCCTGTTCCTTCAGCTGGTGCATGGCTTCGATGGAGCCGCTGTCTTTCGACACTACATTCTGTGTTTGCTGTTTGATGATAGCCGCCGATTCCCTGCTGGTGGAAGTATAATACAGCACCAGGTTATTTTCGAGTTCAAAAAGGTATTGTTGTTTAATCCGGAGTGGGTTAACGATGACCTTGTCACTTCCATAAAATTCCATGAAGTTTACCCCGCCGAAAGTGGCTGCGTACTGGTCCTGTTTGCCACCGGCGAGTGCCAGGTCGTTCCGTTCAATGTCGTATGCATAATGGGCCATATCATATTCCCCCATGGGCAGCCGGAGCATTTCGGTAAATGCGCCAATGATGGCAACCACAAGGGTAGAGGATGTGCCGAGGCCTGAACCAGCCGGTGCATCCACGAAGGTCGAAAGGCGGAAGCCCTGTTTTGGTATACCATAGTCCTTTGAAATACGGTTGTACACTCCCTTGAGCAGGTCGAGTGTACCGTTGATGGGCAGGGTTTCACTCCACTCGTATGTTTCTTCTTCGTTGCGGTCGAGGGCGGTAACAATGATCTTCAGCTCGTCGATGGGTTCTATGGTGGCATTGGCGTAGAGCGAAAGCGTGGCATTCAGGATGGCACCACCGTAGAGGTCGCTGTAAGGACTTACATCCGTGCCACCACCTGCCAGTCCGATCCGTAAAGGTGCTTTGCTCCGGTAGATCATGGTTGAAGGTTTTTTCAGAGGCTGAATGCCGCGTTAACGATATTCGACCAGCTGTATTTCAATTTTTCGCTGCGAAGATGGGGAATAAAATAATCTTCACCTAATCGATAGAACTCGCGGATGCCGGCTGCAATTGCCTGCGGCGTGGGAGCCACTACCAGTCCGGCTTTTCGGTCAGGCACCAGAGAAGGCAAACCACCCACATTCGTTACCAGCATTGGCTTCTCAAAATGATAGGCAAGGGGTGTTACACCACTTTGCGTGGCATTTTTATAGGGTTGGATCACCGCATCCGCCGCGCAGAGATAATATTGTACTTCGCTGTCGGGAATGAAGTCCGTCCGCAGGATCAGCGATCCTTTGATTTCGAGTTTGCGGATCAGCTCATGGTAGGTGTTTGCGTCTTCATAAAATTCGCCGGCCACCATCAGTTGCACACCCGATGCCGGGTCACTTACGTTATCGCTGACTTTTAATTCCTGCATGGCCTGCAGCAGCAGGTCGAGCCCTTTGTATGCACGGATGAAACCGAAAAAGAGGATGATTTTTTTTCCCGGGTCCAGACCCAGTTTTTCCCGGGCAACTGATTTGGGAATAATGGGGCCGAAATTATCATAGAGCGGATGCTGAACCAGTGTGGCCGGTTTATCGGTGAAGGTGCGCAGGTCAGCCATCACCTTTTCACTCATGGTAATAAAGGCATCGCAGCTTTTGAGGAAATACCGGGTGAATGGTTTGTCGCCAAAACGTTTTTCATGCGGGATTACATTGTCTGCAATGCAAACAATGCGGGTATGTTTATTTTTCCGTACCTGTCGCAGGATAGTGCCCAGCGCGGGTCCCATCAATGGAAGCCAGAAACGCACGATGACGAGATCGGGTCGTTCCTTTCTTAACCGGTTACCTGTTTTCAACCAGTTGAGCGGGTTGACCGAATTGATCAAGGTATGGATCAACAGGTTTTTTGGTGCCGGTTCATCGGTGTACTGCGTGGTGCCTGGAAAAATAAACTTAGGGTATTGCAGCGAGAAGGAATAGATGCTGCAGTGATGCCCCATTGCGATAAACTCTTCGGCCAGTCGTTGGTTAAAAGTTGCCAGTCCGCCCCGCAATGGATGTGCGGGTCCTATGATCACCACATTTGCCATCAGAGTCCGGATTTCTTTTCTACGAG
>SDZZ01000219.1 GCA_004173255.1 Chitinophagaceae bacterium
GCCGTTCTGCACCGAAGGCATGTACCGGGGATACGTAAAGCAGGGTCAAAAAAAAGTGATCGCCATTTACAAAAACTAAAAGCCCCCGAATACATTTCACCGTATATTGACTGGAGAAAGCATCCATATACTGCGCCACCAAGCCATACAATGATTTACCAACGAACTGATATGCTGCACCACCACGCGATACAATAATTTACCAAAAAACCCATATGCTTCGCCACCCCGCCATTCTGCTGCTCATCCTTTTTCCCGTTCTCGCCAGCGCCCAGCGTTTTGGCGCCACGCCACCTTCCGTGAAATGGAAACAGGTGAACACCGACACGGCCCGGATTATCTATCCGGCCGGACTCGATAGCCAGGCCCGGCGTATTGCCACGCTCGTGCACGAACAAGCCGCAGGCAAACAGGTAAAACTGGGCGACCGCACTGAAAAGATCAACATCGTACTGCAGAACCTTACCACCATTTCCAATGGCTATGTTGGTATGGGTCCTTACCGCAGCGAATTTTACCTGACACCCCAGCTCAATAGTTTTTCACTCGGCTCCATACCATGGGGTGACCAGCTGGCCATACATGAATACCGTCACGTACAGCAGTTCAACAATTTCAACAACGGTCTCAGCCGCGTGATGCGCACCCTGTTTGGCCAGGAAGGTTATGCCCTGGCTGTTGATGCATCGGTACCCAACTGGTTCTTTGAAGGGGATGCCGTATATAATGAAACGGTGCTGTCGGCCCAGGGCAGGGGACGTCTTCCCCAATTCATGAGTGCTTATCCATCATTATGGAAAGCGGGAAAAAAATATTCATGGATGAAACTGCGCAATGGTTCTCTCAAAGACTATGTGCCCAGCCATTACAACCTCGGTTACCTGCTGGTCAATTATGGATATGGCAAATATGGGGCTGACTTCTGGCAGAAAGTAACCTATGATGCCTCGGCCTACAAATCATTGTTCTACCCATTCCAGAAAGCCATCGAAAAACATTCCGGACTAACCTACCAGCAGTTTCGCGAAGCGGCCTTTGATTATTATCGAGGGCAGGCGGCGCCGGATACTACGGTATCCCCGGGTGGGCCAGCGCCGGTTTACCCGCTTAATGAAAAAGTGCTGACCAGTTACCTGTTTCCCTACTCCATTTCTGAAGGATCCATGGTGTACCTGAAAGTCACCAACCAGCGCCGGCCGGCATTTGTAGTGGCCGACAGCAGCGGTGAACACTGGCTGCGTAACCGCGATATTTCCGGCGACCAGCAATTCAGCTACCGCAACGGCAAGATTGTTTACGCAGGTTATGAGAACGATGCACGCTGGGGATGGCGCGATTACAGCGTGATCAAACTGATTGACGTGGAAACGCGGCAAACAAAAACCATCACCCGCAAATCGCGTTATTTCACACCCGATATATCTGCCAGTGGCGCACAGGTGGCAGCAGTACAGCTGGCAACCGATGGCAGCTCCGAAATCCATATACTCGATGCAGATGGAAAGTTTGTAAAGAGAATCAGCTCCGCCGATATCAGTGTGTTCACCGATCCTAAATTTATCGGCGAAGATTCACTGCTGACTGCGGTACGCCTGAAAGATGGCCGGATGGCTCTTGCCGTGGCCGATCTCCGCAGCGGAAGCCTGGTACGCATCACCGAACCTTCTTTCAATGTGATCGGTTACCCATGCATTGACCAGGGTGTTATTTATTATACAGCATCCTACGGAGGTTCCGACCAGGTATATGCCATCAAACCCAATGACCCTTCCCTGTACCAGCTAACCGACTGGCAACTGGGTAATTATTTTGTCAATGTAGCCAACGGGAAAATGAGCTGGTCGGCCATGACCGCCGACGGCTACCAGTTGCAGCAGGTAGCAACTGACCAGCTTGGCTGGAAAAAAATCAACCCAGCCCTGGCTTCGTCACTCGCTGTGAAGTACGCAGTCAACAATAAAAGCTCCAACGCGATCCTTCCGGGTGACATGCCGTTGCAACGACAGTTTACTGCTGCCAGGTACCCGAAGTCAACCAGGCTGTTCAACTTCCATAGCTGGCGGCCATATTATGAAGACCCTGAATTCAGTTTCTCCCTCTACGGTGAAAATGTGCTGAATACCCTGCAAACCCAGATCTATTACCTGTACAATGAAAACGACCGCACCAATGCAGTCGGGTTCAATGCGGTGTATGGCGGGCTTTTCCCGCAGGTAAGCGCCGGCACACAGTACACATTCGGCAGGCAGACACTGATTGGCCAGCCGGGTAACCAGAACCAGCTTACGTGGAACCAGCTCGACACCAGGGTCGGGGTCAGCCTGCCACTGGCCTGGACCAGGGGACAGATGTACCGCAATCTCAACCTGGGTACTGATTACGTGTACCGGAAAGATTTTTACAGGGGCATCTTCAAAGATTCATTCAGCGTAACCGGCTTCAGCTACCTGCAGCACTACATCAGTTACGGACAACAGGTGGAAACCGCCACCAAACATATTTACCCGCGCCTGGGATACAACATAGCCGCCAACTACCAGCATGTACTCGGCAACCTGAAAAGCTGGCAGTTCCTGGGTACAGGTACTTTATACCTGCCGGGTTTCTTCCCGACACATAGCCTGGTGGTCAGGGGAAGTTTCCAGGAAACAGATACCCTGCGGGCAGTATTCGGCAACAATATGGCTTACTCCCGTGGGTACAATGCGGCTTACTTCTCCAGGATGTGGAGGCTTTCGGGGAACTACCATTTTCCATTGCTGTACCCCGACTGGGGCTTCGCCAATATCCTTTACCTGCAGCGCGTGCGCGCAAATGCATTCTATGACCTCACACGTGTATATTCCAGGAACAAGACCACAACGGCCGACCAGCGCAGTGTCGGCGGCGAAATTTTTGTGGACACAAAATGGTGGAACCAGTACGAACTGACTTTTGGTTTCCGGGTGAGCCACCTGCTTGACCAGGATTTTTATACGGGTCGCACCGGAACCAACGTGTTTGAATTTATTGTACCGGTCAGCATTATACCGAGATAGCCGGATCACTGGCCAGGAGTATGATTGCGCAGCAACAGATCGGGCGTTGAACGGCAATCAACCGAGCCCTTCCCGGTTTTTATTCCAGTTGCGCATCATCAGTACCACTGCGTACACGCTGCCAGCAGCTACCAGTATACCACCAATCACGTCCGACGGATAATGTACGCCCAGATACATGCGGGCATATGCAATGAGGCAGGCCCAGCCCATGGCCGGTACACGCACCCACCACTGGCGGTAGGAATAACATAACGCCAGCGCTACCGTAAATGCTTCGGAAGTATGGCCCGATGGAAAGGATTTATTGACGGCGCTGATTACTGCAATAAACGTATCGTCATACAACTGCGGCCGCAACCGGCCGAATAATTCCTTGCCGGTAAATGTTACCAGCTGGCTGACGATAACGCTGAAAGTGCCCAGTAACGCCACCTGCAGGGCATGCTCATTTTTCAGCAACCAGCGTCCGATGAACAGCAGGGCAAGCACCCCCAGGCAAAGCGGGTTGTTGAGATCGGACACCAGGATGAAAAACCGGTCCCAGGTTTCAGTCCGGGTTTTGGCAATATACCGGAGCAGCCGGTAATCGGGCGTGTTGATCTGCGCGTGCAGCGACATCGACATACACAGTGTAAACAGCAGTAAACAACACGCCCGGGTAAATTTCATGTATAACTTAAATGTTTGCGAGACCTTCCCTGATCGCAAGGATCTTGGCTTCGGCATCGGCTTTTTTCTTTCGTTCAATATCCACGATCTCCGGCTTGGCATTGGAAACAAAACGTTCATTGGCCAGTTTCTTCTCCACCGATTCCAGGAAACCAATCTGGTACTCAAGATCACGCTGTAATTGTTCCCGCTGGGAAGTGGTGTCAAGCGCCGTGGTTGTCTGAAGGTAAAACTTATCCTTGTTCACCACCACATTTATGGCCTGGCCCACCGCTTCACTGGTAAATTGCATCTCCACCGCATTCACCTGTTTGCAAAGGATCTCATCCATCCCGGAATATGATTCCCGGTTTTCCGGAAGGATAAAAAGTCGGATAGTGTCCTTTGGCTTCAGCTGCGATTTATTCCTTGCGTCACGGATAGAGGTGATTACATTTTTCAGCAGTTCACCTTTTTCAAGAATGGCCATATCGGGGTTGCCCGCAGCAGGATACAGGCTGATGGTCAGATCGTTTTCCTGCTTCCTTAACTGGTGATAAATTTCTTCCGTAATGAAGGGCATGAATGGATGCAGCAACTGCATCAGTTCCTCAAAGAATCCAATTGTTTTATCGTATACTGCCGCACTGATGGGTTGTTCGAAACCTGGCTTCACCCACTCGAGGTACCAGCTGCAGAAGTCATCCCAGATCAGGGAGTAAACGGTTTTCAATGCCTCACTCAGACGGAAGTCACGGAACTGTTCATCCATCTGGAGCCTTGCCTGTGCCAGCCGGTTGGCAAACCAGTCAACGGCAAATCCGGTATCCGTTGTACCGGACACTTCTGCAGATTTGCGGCCTTCCCACATCTTTACCAGCTTCAGTGCATTCCATATTTTGTTATTGAAGAAAGACCCCTGTTCGTTGGTACTTACATCCCATAAAAGGTCGTTGCCCGCCGGTGATGCAATGAGGATACCGAACCGGCAGGCATCGGCGCCAAACTGGTCAATGAGGCCAAGCAGGTCAGGTGAGTTACCCAGTTGTTTGCTCATCTTCCTTCCCTGTTTGTCACGGACAATACCGGTAAAATAAACTTCACTGAATGGTTTGGCACCCTTGTATTCATAACCCGCCATGATCATACGTGCCACCCAGAAGAAAATGATCTCCGGAGCGGTCACCAGTGTGTTGGTGGGATAATAATAATTGATGTCGGCATTGTCCGGTTCGCTGTAACCACGGAACACTTCGATGGGCCAAAGCCACGACGAGAACCAGGTATCAAGGCAATCTTCATCCTGTTTGATATTGGCTGCTGTAGCCGATGTTTGCCCCTGCGCATGGAATTTTTCCACTGCCTCCTGTTCATCATGGGCCACTACAAAATTTCCGGACTCGTCGTACCATGCCGGGATGCGTTGTCCCCACCAGAGCTGGCGGCTGATGCACCAGTCTTTGATATTTTCCATCCAGTGCCGGTACAGGTTCCTGAATTTCGGCGGGTAAAATTTAATTTCCTCATCAAGCACTGCACGTAAAGCAGGGTCGGAAATTTTTTTCATATCGATCCACCATTGCAGGCTGAGACGTGGTTCCACCACTGCATCGGTGCGTTCGGAGTAACCAACTTCGCTGGAGTAATCCTCTGTTTTTACCAGTGCACCTTTCTCTTCCAGGTCCTTTGCAATTTTCTTGCGCGCAACGAGACGGTCCTGGCCAATATACATACCTGCCAGTTCATTCAGCGTTCCATCGTCATTCAGGATATCGATTACTTCAAGGCCATGTTTCTGGCCCAGCAGGTTATCGTTCATATCATGAGCGGGGGTAACTTTCAGTGCACCGGTACCGAAGTCCATGGTCACATATTCGTCAGTAATAACCGGGATGGCACGACCCACCAGCGGGATGATTGCTTTTTTGCCGTGGAATCTTTTAAAACGATCGTCATCCGGATGTACCGCAATGGCCGTATCCCCCATGATGGTTTCCGGACGCACCGTCGCAATGGTGATATACTCATCAGTGCCTTCCACCCGGTAGCGGAGATAATATAATTTCTGGCTGGTTTGCCGGCGGATCACTTCTTCATCACTCAGGGCGGTGAGCGCACTCACATCCCAGTTGATCATCCGTTTGCCCCGGTAGATAAATCCCTTTTTATAAAGGTCGTTGAATACGTCGATGACCGACTGGTAATAGTGGGGGTCCATGGTAAAGGTGGTGCGGTCCCAGTCGAGACTGCAACCCAGTTTCCTCAGTTGCTGCAGGATGATGCCCCCGTATTTTTCTTTCCATTCCCAGGCGTATGCCAAAAATTCCTGGCGGCTGAGTGACGACTTGCTGATGCCACGCTCACGGAGCATACGTACCACTTTCGCTTCGGTGGCAATAGATGCATGATCGGTTCCGGGAACCCAGCACGCATTTTTACCCATCATCCTTGCCCGACGCACCAGGATGTCCTGGATCGTATTATTCAGGCAATGCCCCATGTGCAAAACCCCGGTCACATTCGGCGGGGGAATTACAATGGTGTAGGGTTCACGACCATCGGGTTCGCTGTGAAAATATTTTTTATCGAGCCAGTGCTGGTACCAGGCCTCTTCTGCCTTGCCGTGTTCAAAGTTTTTACTCAGTTCCATAAGGCGGCAAATTTACCGGCTTTTGTTAACAACACGAAACGGAGAAACGACGGGTCGCAGTTAATTACCCAGGTGCCGGCTTATTTCCTGGCAGATATAGGTTTCACCATCATTCACCAGGCAGACTGCGCTGGTGAGTTCATCGAATGGTGAGCTTTTGGTTACAAAACCCCGTGCGCCGATCGCCATAATCTTCTGGGCATAACCCGGATAATTATTTGCCGAAATACCGATGACCCGGGTGGCCGGGTTGATCTGCAGTAGCTGCGAAGTGGTGTCAAAACCATTCAGGGGAAACATGTTGATGTCCATCAGGACCACATCGGGGGAAAGCGCGGGTACCTCTTCAATGGCCTCCTGGCCCGACTTGAAAACGGCGATCACGTCAAAACGATCGTCGGTACCAAAAAGAATTTTCCAGGAGGTTCGGATTACCTGGTGATCGTCTACAATTACGACCCGGATTTTTGCGGGCATGGTGGTAAGTTTGGGGCGACCGTTGTGGACGCCTGATTTTCAATGTGTACAGATTCGGATGAGGGTAGATAGTAAAAATACTGGAATCTAAAGTAATATTACCTGAAAGAAATACCAAGCGTTTTTCCATGTTTTTTTCAGATGTGTTTAAGCAATGACTTTCAAAACTATATTTGTCAGAGCCTTAGGGCTTTTAAAAAAACCTGCATGAAAAGAGAAATCACGTCCTGGTACAGTCCATCCCTCAACAAGGAAATGCCCGTTGCGGTCTACGGCCATTACGGTTTTGCCCTGTTGCTGATCCCTACCGCTGCGGCCGATTACCTGGAATACGAACGCTTCCAGCTGATGGATGTGCTGGCCCCGTATATTGACGCGGGTAAAATGAAAGTGTATTCGATCGATAGCATTAACCGGGAAAGCTGGATGAACGACCATATGGATCCGTGGCATAAGTCGGTCCGCCACCAGCAATGGAACAGTTATGTATATGAAGAGGTAGTGCCATTTATCCGTAACGACAGCGGGCAGGATATCATGATCTACACC
>SDZZ01000736.1 GCA_004173255.1 Chitinophagaceae bacterium
GATACCCTGGATGAAACGACCGATACCATATTCCGCAAAGCCCCCTATGAAGACTACGTGTTTGGCATGATGGCAACCGGTAACCGCCTATTATTTGATGCAAGGATTCCGGATGTGAAGCAGGCAGAAATTCCTGGTGCCACTCCACTCCTGAGAAGCATATACCTCCAGGAATTCAATGTGCGTGAGACAGCACCCCGAAGATTCACGGTAGGGTTGGCAACAACCGAACCGGACGGTGTACTGATCAGCCGGGAACGCGGCGGCTTTACTTTCCAGGAGGCAGATACTTCCATTCAATATTACCCCCGCATTGTCGGGGACTCTGTGGGTAATGCCATGTTACTGCTGATGGAAGCATACCGGTACCTGCGCGTGAGTCCTATCGGCAGCAATGGCCGCCTGCGTTGGGGTGCCACTGGGAGGCCGCTCGGGACGGGCATTGTAAAGGACTGGATGTTCCAGACAGGGCTAGGTAACAGTTATATGGAAGATGATGGTAAAGCCATTATTGTTTTTGAGGATGGACGTCCGCAGGAACTGTATAGCAACTGGAATATGTACATGAGGCATCTGGATAGCCTGGATCAAACCGACTATATGCCCCCGCAGCGGAAGGCCACTTTACTGCAACAAGGTGAAAGTGCTTCCGTGCCGGCTTTCCTGGCGGGCAGCAGCCATTCATGGACCACAATCGAGACCCGTGAATTCCATGGTTACAATGTGCCCCCGTCCGGATCAACACCGGTTATGGAGATTTTTGATAACCGGTATCTCGCCGAAGTGCAAATCCGGAACTACCAGCACAAAGGCCCGGTCCGAACCTATAATTCCAGGCCCTACCTCAACCGGAGCTGGTCAGTAGAAGTGGGTAACAAGCCGGCACCGGGCGACAGCGTTGACCTGCGCCTCATTTTTACCAATGCAGAATTTGATTCTTTAAGGAAAGCTGATCCGGCAATCCACACACCAGCCAACCTGGAAATTGTGAAACAACCCGGTACAACCGGGGTTGTACCAGCATCGTACTCACCGGTCGATGGTGAAGTGCGCGTACCCGTGCGTGCATGGGCAAAGATTGACAGTGGCTATTATGTACAGATTCGTGTGAGCGGATTTAGTAATTTCTTCATCCGCCAGGATCCGGAAACTGTGCTTCCGGTCAACTGGCTTGGTATAAATGCCGAACGCCTTAATCCATCGGAGGTCCGGGTAACGTGGGAAGTCAGCCAGGAGGAAAATGTAAAAGAATATATAGTGCAGTCGTCGCCCGATGGCAGGATATTTACCAACCAGTGCAGGGTTGCCTCCAGCAACCGGGATGAGTATTCGCGCTATTCGTGCGTGACTGCCGCAACAGATGAAGTAAGCCGCTACTTCCGTGTACGGCAGCTTGACTTCGACGGCAAGTCCAGCTACAGCAATACCGTGCTGGTACAGCCTGCCAGTGTTGCGGGTAATTTGTTGGTGGGTCCCAACCCGTCAACGGGTGTAAGCTACCTGCGGTACACTTCAGCCGCAGGTGTGCGTGGGGCTGTGCTGGTAAATGC
>SDZZ01000737.1 GCA_004173255.1 Chitinophagaceae bacterium
TGGTTACGAGCATCAGCGGTCTGAAACCCGGCTTTTACTCCTTTAAATGTGATGTACTCAATGTGTCAGGAATCAGTATCCTCAGTGATATCATCAATGTAACCGTGGTGGACTACCAGCGGAAGAACCAGGTGCCGTGCCGCACCGGGACGCCAAGGACATGGGTGCTTTCCGCAACCAATACCTTCGACCTGGTGCGTCCTTACCTGCGTCGCGACGGGATGGATATCCAGGGGGGTGATACAATCAAGATCAACCGCAACCCCAATAACAATGGTAAATACGGACGGCTCTACCTGGGAGATTTCGGTGGGGATGAAGGCTGTCCGGTGATCGTGGTACCCAACGGTGAGGTGGTTGAAATCGGTGGCCCTTCCGCGCGCTGGCACCTGGGAAAAAACAACAACAATACCAGCGACAGCAATGTGGTGAACCATGTTATACTTGATGGCACCTACCTGCGCAGCAAGGGTATTGAATATGGTTTCCAGACAACCGGCACCGCATGGGGGCTCTCCACCACTATGGTTACCGATCTTGAAATCCGTGGGGTCCTTTTTGAAAACAACTCACTCGGTCTCCAGATGAAGATTTATTCCGATTCCAGTTATGCCTGGACGGTGTATGACAACTTCATCATGAAGAATATCAAAATCCACGATAACTATTTCCATAATATCACTGCAAACGAAGGGATGTATGTGGGCCACACTTCACAGAGCGGCACCACACAAGCAAATAATGATGGTCCCACTGTACGGATGGATTCAGTGTTTATCTACAATAATGTAATTGACAGCACCGGATGGGATCCGATGCAGACTTCCTCTGCCCGGTATGTGGAGATGCACGACAATATTATCCTGAATGCATCCAGGGCAGCAGCCAGTTCGCAGAACTGGGGATTGCTGATGGGGGGCAACTGTACCGGCAAAATCTATAATAACCTTGTCTACAGCGGCACATCCTGTACCGTGGGTTCCATGGGTTATGGTAAAACAGATATCTATTACAACTTTATCGGCAATACCACAGGCGCAGCCATTTATGTAAATGGTATTTCCACCAATATCCTCGAGGCAAACATTCCGGGAAAATTCCCGCCGATGCAGCTGACCGTAAGGGATAACCTTATCGCTGGTTTCGAAACCAGGGCTGTGCAGCATGCCAATAACGACAGACGCGCAATCGCAGGGGCCATCCGCAATAACTATATCGTGGATGCCACCAAAACCGCAGCACAGGCTATCAGCACCAATGCACCTGACCAGATCGCAGACAATAAGATGCTGGCTTCTTTCCCGGTGCAGGTGCGAAGGATCGGTGTACCGGCACGCGGGATCCTTATTGAAGTGAAACAGGGTGCCGCTATTGATACCTTCAGCACTTCAAAGGCTGCAATTGACTGGCTCTTCAGCCGGCTGAATGTAACGCCGCCGCCAAACCAGCTACCCGTGGCGAATGCCGGCGCCGACAAGAGCATCACCCTGCCTGTTTCGAACAGCAGCCTTGATGGCTCGGCCAGCAATGATCCCGATGGCAGCA
>SDZZ01000738.1 GCA_004173255.1 Chitinophagaceae bacterium
GGTATATACGGAGTTGGGCATCTTGGAAAATTCCACCTGAATAACTGGAAAGAAATCCCGGGCGTTGACATCGTGGGCTTCTTCGACCCGCACGACGACACGGCGAATGAGGTGTCCGAGAAATACCAGCTGCCGCGCTTTCTCGACGCTGACACACTGATGGACGCCTGCGACGCCATTGACGTGGTCACCCCTACCAACACCCATTTCGATGTATGCGCCAAGGCCATTAAAAAAGGCAAACATGTGTTCGTGGAAAAACCGCTGGCCCATACCATGGAAGAGGCCCGGCAACTGGTCAAACTGACCAAGGAATCGGGGGTCAAACTACAGGTGGGTCACGTAGAACGGTTCAATCCGGCTTTCCTGGCTGTAAAAGACACCAAACTGAACCCGATGTTTATAGAAGTACATCGCCTGGCGCAGTTCAACCCCCGTGGCACCGAAGTATCCGTCATCCTTGACCTCATGATCCACGACATCGACATCATCCTGAGCATCGTAAAAAGCGATGTGAAATCCATTTCAGCCAGCGGCGTGGCCGTTATGACCGAAACACCCGACATTGCCAACGTTCGCATCGAGTTCCACAACGGATGCGTGGCTAACCTGACCTCCTCGCGGATCTCAATGAAAAAAATGCGCAAGATGCGCCTGTTCCAGAAAGACGCCTACATCGGGATCGACTTCCTGACGAAAAAAACCGAGATCATCAAACTGAAAGAACCAAAAGACTCGAACGTTTTCAGTTTTGATATTGAAACTGGCACCGGAATAAAAACTATCGCCGTGGCCAATCCCATCGTGCCGGAAGTAAACGCCATCAAGGAAGAACTGAGTGCATTTAAATATGCTATTGAAAATAATTCACGCACGGTAGTAAATGAAAGGGACGGGCTGGCAGCCATGGATGTGGCACACCAGATCCTGGAAAAGATCGGCAACAATATCATCCGTGACTGACCAGCAACGCCACGGAATCCATATCTTAACATTCCGCCAGAGCAACGGAACGGACCGTAGAAATGTCATTGGCAGCAAATGAACAACGGCAGAAAAATACATATCGCCTGGTACGCGCTGGTGGACTACCTGATGGCCGCCCTCACCTGGTACCTCTTCCACTTCGTACGCTTCGACCTGCTGGAAGGTTACACCGAGCCCACCCTCACCCCACGTGGCTGGCTTTATACTTTATTCATAGTAGCTCCCTGCTGGCTGGTGCTGTACTCACTCGCGGGCACCTACACCTCGCTGTATAAAAAATCACGACTGGTCGAATTTGTAGTCACCTTCACCTGCAGCCTCATCGGTTGCGTAGTCCTCTTTTTCGCCACCGCGTTAAATGACCCGGAGAAAAAATTCTCCCACTATTACCTTGCATTTGCAGTATTACTGCTGCTTCATTTTGTACTGACTTCATTCGGACGGATCATCATCCTTAACCGCGTTAAATACCAGCTGCTAACCGGTCGCGTGTTCTTCAACACACTCATGATCGGCAGCCAGACCAACGCAGTTTCCATCTACAAACAAACGGCTAAA
>SDZZ01000739.1 GCA_004173255.1 Chitinophagaceae bacterium
ACCATCGGCTGTTCCTTGTAGCGGTCGGTATAAAATAATACGATATTGTCTTTTCCATAAAGGTGGTAGAGGTCGTGCGACGGGTCTATATGCTGCAGCCCGACGGACGCTTTGCCATCAGTGAAACTTGCCACAAACTTCAGTATGTTGCCCTTGTCCTTTGCTTCCTTCAGCAGTGCGCGGAAGTGATTTTCTTCGTTGGCCATCTCCTTGTAAAAATCATCGACCGAACCCTCCATGCACGACGCCGGCATAAATGTATTGTTACTGATCTCTTCCATCTCGATCGGGTTGCCAGCTTCGCGGGCCAGGATCATGATCTTGCGCATTACATCAGTACCGCTGAGATCGAGCCGTGGATCCGGTTCGGTATACCCCTCCTCCTGTGCCTGCCTGACCACCTCGGCAAATTTTTTCTCCCCGTTATAGTTATTGAAAACAAAATTGAGTGTACCACTCAGTACGGCATCGATGCGGTGAATGCGGTCGCCGCTGCGAAGCAGGTCATTGAGGGTGCCGATGATCGGAAGCCCGGCGCCCACATTTGTCTCGAACAGGAACTGGCTGTTGAATTCTTCGGCCAGGTCCTTGAGTTTTTTATAATTGACGTAGGGCGATGAGGCCGCGATTTTATTGCAGGCTACAACAGACACACTTTTCTGCAGTAGCTGGTCGTACGCCATGGCCACCGTTTCGTTTGCTGTGATGTCCACAAAAATGGAATTGCGAAGGTTCCGCTCAATCACCTCACCGATGAATGATTGCAGGTCGGCCGGGTATCCGTCGTCCAGTTGTGTTTTCCAGTCGGACAGGTTCACCCCTTCCTCCCTGAACACCATCTTCCGGCTGTTGGATAAACCGATCACCCGTACCTGGATCCGCATGCGTTGCTGCAGGAAAGCCATTTGCTGCTGCAACTGGGCGAGTAGTTTGGCCCCCACATTCCCGGTACCGGCAATAAACAGGTTGACCTGTTTGTAAGAGGTTTCAAAAAATTCCTCGTGTAATACGTTGATGGCTTTGCGTACATCTTCGGTGGAAATAACACTTGAGATGTTTTTTTCCGAAGAACCCTGTGCAATAGCCCGGATATTGACACCATTGCGGCCCATGGCACTGAACATGCGCCCGCTGATACCAGGGTGGCTTTTCATGTTCTCCCCGACCAGTGCAACAACGGAAAGGGCCGGTTCTACCAGCAGCGGTTCCACTTTATTCAGCGCAATTTCGTTTGCGAATGCTGCGTCCACTGCCTGTTTCGCTTTACTGATGTCTTTGGCATCGATGGCTACTGAAATGGAATGTTCCGAAGAACTCTGCGTAATCAGGATCACGTTGATTTTTTCGGCACTGAGTGCCTCGAAGAGGCGTTTGGAAAAACCAGGAATGCCGATCATGCCACTACCCTCGAGGCTGATGAGTGCAATATTATTGATGCTGGAAATACCGCGCACAATGTTTCCGTTCTTTTCGCAAACGGCCTGGATCAACGTGCCGGCATCGCCCGGGGCGAATGTGTTTTTTATCCAGACCGGTATACCCT
>SDZZ01000220.1 GCA_004173255.1 Chitinophagaceae bacterium
CCATTTACGAACCCGGGCTGGAAAAGTTATTTCTCCGTAACCTGAAAGAAGAACGTCTCATTTTTACAACCGACCTCGCAGCAGGCATTAAAGACGCGGAGATCATTTTCCTTGCGTTGCCAACACCTCCGGGAGAGGACGGTTCGGCTGACCTGAAATACATTCTCGGTGTTGCCGAAGATCTCGGTAAACTGATGACTGATTATAAAGTACTGATCGATAAAAGTACCGTACCGGTTGGTACCGCTGAAAAAGTACACACCGCAGTGCGTAAGAATTACAAGGGTGATTTCGACGTGGTGTCCAACCCCGAGTTCCTCCGCGAAGGTGTGGCAGTGGACGATTTTATGAAACCCGACCGCGTGGTGATCGGTACGGATTCAGAACGTGCCCGCAAACTGATGGGTGATCTTTACGCACCGTTTGTGCGCCAGGGTAATCCGGTAATCTTTATGGATACACGTTCGGCCGAGCTGACCAAGTATGCAGCCAACTCATTCCTCGCTACCAAGATTTCGTTCATGAACGAAATCGCACGTCTCTGCGAACTGCTGAATGCAGATGTGGACATGGTGCGCCGTGGTATCGGAAGCGACGAACGGATTGGTAAGCGTTTCCTGTTCCCGGGTATCGGGTATGGTGGCAGCTGCTTCCCGAAAGACGTGCAGGCCCTGGTAAAATCATCTACCGAAGTGAAATATGATTTCAAGATCCTGAATGCGGTAATGGAAGTGAACGAAGACCAGAAACTGCACCTGATGCCGAAGATCAAATCATTCTTCAAGGATAACCTGAAGGGAAAACATTTTGCAATGTGGGGTCTCGCGTTTAAACCTAACACCGACGATATCCGCGAAGCACCGGCTTTGTATATGATCGATGCACTGACCGAAGCAGGCGCCACTGTTTGTGCGTTTGACCCGGAAGCAATGCCGAACGTAAAAAAGACTATCGGTGACAAAATCACTTATTGCGATAACCAGTATGCCGCCCTGCAAAATGCAGATGCACTGATCATCGCCACCGAGTGGAACGAATTCCGTACACCGGATTTCCTGAAGATCGTATCGAGCCTGAAGAACAAGGCGATTTTTGACGGACGTAACCTCTTCGATGTGGCTGCTATCCGCGATCTCGGATTCCATTATGAAAGTGTTGGCCGTATTTCCGTTAAATAAAAAATTACATCAATGTCTCAAAAAAGAGTGCTTATTACCGGGGCGGCCGGATTTTTAGGATCGCACCTCTGCGATCGTTTTATAAAAGAAGGTTATTCCGTGATCGCTATGGACAACCTCATTACGGGTGACCTGAAGAATATTGAGCACCTGTTCAGTCTTCCCCAGTTTGAATTCTATCACCATGATGTAACCAAGTTTATCCATGTGCCGGGTAATATTGACTACATCATGCACTTTGCTTCACCTGCCAGCCCGATCGACTACCTGAAGATCCCCATCCAGACACTGAAAGTGGGTGCGATGGGAACGCACAATTGTCTTGGCCTTGCCAAAGCAAAAAATGCAAGGATGCTGGTGGCTTCCACCAGCGAGGTGTACGGCGATCCGATGGTTCATCCGCAAACGGAAGAATACTGGGGTAATGTAAACCCGGTTGGTCCGCGTGGTGTGTATGATGAAGCCAAACGTTACATGGAATCGATTACCAGGGCCTATAATACTTTTCATGGGGTGCAGACACGCATTGTGCGGATCTTCAACACCTATGGACCGCGCATGCGGCTCAATGACGGCCGTGCACTGCCGGCATTCATCGGACAGGCGCTCCGCGGGGAAGACATGACCGTTTTTGGTGACGGTTCGCAGACCCGCAGCTTCTGCTATGTGGATGACCTGATCGAAGGCATCTACCGGCTTTTGCTGAGTGATTACGACATGCCGGTAAACATTGGTAACCCCAATGAGATCAGCCTGAAGGATTTCGCGGAAGAAATCCTGGCCCTGACCGGAAACAAAGTGAAAATCGTTTACAAGCCTTTACCGGTTGATGATCCCAAACAACGCCAGCCAAACATCTCGAAGGCGAAATCGATTTTGGGATGGGAACCAAAGGTGGACCGGAAGGACGGACTCAAGATCACTTATGATTATTTCCGCGGATTACCGGAATCGGAGTGGACGAAACTCCCGAAAGAATTTTCCAGCAACAAATAAACATAAACGGCAAGGGTACTGTAACCACGGTACCCTTCCTGTTTTAAACCGACTGCAGACACATGTCCTTTAGTATTACCGACCTGCCAGGGCTGCTGATTTATGAACCAAAAGTGTTTGGTGACAGCCGCGGGTATTTTTTTGAATCCTACAACGCGCAGGCATTTGCCCGCCAGGGTATCGAAATCAACTTTGTGCAGGATAACCAGTCGCATTCCAGCTACGGTGTTATCCGCGGCCTGCACTACCAGCTTGATCCGCATGCGCAGACCAAACTCATCCGTGTGTTATCGGGCCGCATCATCGATGTTGCCGTTGACCTCCGGCAGGGTTCCCGCACCTACGGTCGCCATTTTTCCATTGAACTGTCGGCCGAAAATAAAAAACAACTCCTCATCCCGCAGGGCTTTGCCCATGGTTTTTCCGTCCTTTCCGAAACCGCCGACATCGCCTATAAGTGTGATTCATTTTACCACAGGGATAGCGAAGCGGGCATCCGGTTCGACGATGCTGACCTGGCCATCGACTGGCAGGTACCGGCCGACCGTGCAAACGTATCTGACAAAGACCTCTTGCTGCCCGGACTGAAAGACTGCAAGACAAATTTTGTGTTCAGGGACTGAGCTGACGGTTTTATGTTCAGGGGCTGAGCTGACGGTTATATCTTCAGGAACTGAGCTGACGATTATGTGTTCAGGATTGGGCTCACGATTGTGTGTTCAGGAACTGAGCTGACGATTATGTGTTCAGGATTGGGCTCACGATTCTATGCTGGCAGCATCCCGTAAACAATAAAGCATGTCCCCTGTAACAGAGAGACATGCTTCGCTTGAACCGTCCAAGGATTATTTATGGACCTGCCGGATGTTAAATCCACCGCAGGTTGAATTATTCTTGCTTCCGCAAATTTACACTGCGGCTGTTGGTCAGGCAATAACACAAACAGGGTATTATCCGGTTTCTTAAAAGAAAAATAATATAGCGGTTGCGGGCAGACCGCTTTTTTTCGGAGATTACAAGGGCAACTAACCCTGCTCACCAAAAATCTTCACCGTATGCTTGATCGCCGGAATTTTCTCCGCCATGTTGGACTGACAGGCTCTGCGCTCGCCGTGCCGTCGTCCCTGGTACTTGCTAATCCCGTTTCGCACACACCGGAGCCGGGCACTGGAATAATCCTGAAAGGAAAAGTGTCTTCTGCCGGTCAGGGCATTGCCGGTGTTGCCGTTACCGACGGTGCTACCATTGTCCAGACCAATGCAGCAGGTGAATATGAATTCGCCGCGCCATCCGCCACGGAGTTTGTTTATATCAGCATGCCTTCCGGTTATGAGATTCCTCAATCGGAGGGAGTGGTTAATTTTTACCGGAGGTTAAAAAAACAGTCGGGTACGTTGATCAATGATTTTGAATTGGTAAAACTTGCAACCAGCGATAATAACCACGTATTTGTGGTGTGGGCCGACCCACAGATGAAAACACAGGAACATGCCAGGAAGCTGCGTGAAGAAACAGTGCCCGACCTGCAGGCGTTGCTGAAGACCTACCCATCCGGTACCCATTTCCACGGCATCGGTTGTGGTGACCTGATCTGGGACCGCTTTGAAATTTTTTCTGATTATAAAGGTGCGGTCGATGAAACCGGCGTGCCGTTTTTTAACCTGATCGGTAACCACGACCTGGATTTCGATGCACGGAGCGACGAAGATTCGACAATCACCTATAAAAAACATTTCGGTCCCACGTGGTATTCATTCAACCGTGGCGAAGTGCACTATGTAATGCTGGACAATGTTTTTTATCCGGGTATGCCGGGAAAATATTTCGGTTACATTACCGAAACACAACTGAAGTGGCTCGAAAACGACCTCGCATTACTTAAACGTGGGTCAACAGTAATACTCTGCCTGCATATCCCCACTTCAACGGGTTTGTTTGCCCGGCAGGGTAAGGAAGAGGAGCTGACTATGTCGACTGCCAACAGGCAACAGTTATACCACCTGCTGAAACCATTCGATACACATATCATGAGCGGCCACACGCATTACAATGAAAACTGGGAGCGGCAGGGCATTATGGAACATAACCATGGTGCAGTATGTGGTGCCTGGTGGACGGGCCCCGTTTGCAGTGATGGCACACCGGCCGGGTATGGCGTGTATGAGGTGACCGGGAGCGGGTTGAAATGGTATTACAAGTCGACCGGCCTGCCAAAAGAAAAACAATTCCGCATTTACAAAAAAGGGAAACTGCCTGCAGCACCCGGTGAAATTTGCATCAATGTATGGAACTGGGATTCAAAATGGAAAGTGCAATGGCTGGAAGACGGAGTGGTAAAAGGTTCTATGACGCAACGGGTGGGTCTCGATCCGCTTGCTACCGAACTTATGCTGGGCAAGGACTTGCCGGTGCAGCAGAAGTGGGTGGAACCGACCCTGAACGATCACCTGTTTTTTGCAAAGCCTTCCCCGGCCGCCAGGAAAATTACCATCCGTGTTACTGACCGGTTTGGTAAGGTGTATGAAGAGGCCGTTTCATAGTCGTTGAGACAGGGTGGAAGCTCATTTCACCGTGTACCTGCAAAAAACCAGTCCGGAATTGTACTTTTTTGAATCTTTCAAATTCATGTTCAGTTGTGGCATCCCTTCAAACTGCAGGGTTCCTTCGCCAAGGACAAGTGGTACCAGCCGCAACTGGTATTCATCGATGACTCCCGCTTTGATCAGGTTGCGGGCAAGCGAGATACTGCCCCAAAGTACCAGGTCTTTGCCAGGTCCATCTTTTAGTTTCCGGATCTCCCCGGCGGCATCGGACTTAACTATCCGTGCAGGTTCCCATTTTCCCCAGGGTGCGTTATCAAGGGTCTCCGAGAAAACCACTTTGGGAATACTGTTCAGCGTGTCGGCAACAATCTGTTCCTTCGGATCAGCATCCGGCCAGAACTCCACAAACATGCGGTATGTATTGGCTCCCAGGAGGATAGTATCGAACCGCTGCATTTCAGCGAGCATGTCCTGGTCGGACTCCTTACCCCAGTCGGTCGAGTCAAAGAACTTTGTACTGTGCTCTTTATCTGCCGCGTAACCATCGAGCGACAGGAATTGCTGGAATACGAGTTTACGCATAAGTGTTTTGGCAAAGCCGACAAAAGTCCTGCCATTATAAAATATCTGGATTATTCACTAGTTTTAAGCATTACCAAACCAAAACTAATTCTATGGGTTTTTTTGATCGCTTGTCTGCCGGGTGGAAAATCGCCATGAGCAGTTTCAAAGTCCTGAAAGAAAAAAAGGAACTCGTTATCTTTCCGATGCTCTCGAGTATCTCGATCCTCCTGATTGTGGGATCCTTTTTCGTTGCAATGTTCAGTACCGGCTTTTTTGACGATGGCCGGAGTGAGGAAGAATTCAATTCGCCACTCACGTACCTGCTGATGTTTGTATTTTACGTAGTCAACTATTTTATAGTAGTCTTTTTCAACATGGCGCTGGTGCATTGCACACGTCTTTATTTCCGTGGGGAAGAAGTGACCGTACGGGCAGGCCTGCAATTCAGCATGAGCCGTATTGGTGTTATCTTTTCGTGGGCACTTGTTGCCGGCACTGTTGGTATGTTGCTGAGGGCAGTTCAGGAAAACCTGGGCAGCATTGGCAAAATCATTATCGGTCTGATCGGTGCGGTATGGAGCGTGATGACATTCTTTGTGGTTCCCATCATTGCATATGAAAATGTAGGTCCTATCGATGCGGTAAAACGTTCATCGCAGATGATGAAGGAAAAATGGGGTGAAAGCCTCGGAGCCAATTTCAGCTTCGGGCTGATCCAGTTCGTCCTGATGATCGTAATGGTGGCGGTCTGCTTTTTCGCCGGCAGCCTTATTCATCCATTTGCCGGCATTGCGCTGGCTGTGGTTGGTGCGTTTATCGTGTTCTCGGTAATCAGCGCGGCCCAGACTGTATTCATCAGTGCCATCTACCATAACGTCAACGGAGACCTCGTTCAGCATTTTGACCAGCAGATGGTGGATGATCTTTTTACAAAAAAATAAGCCCTTCGGTTTACCCGTTTTTTGCATATTCCTAACCTTTTACCAGCCGGTGTTTTCGTAATTTCAGTTACCATGAAAACACCGGCTTTTTTATTGGTTTTTTTCGCCAGTTGCTTTACCGCAGCGGGTTCTGCTGATCCGATGCCACTTGCATCTTACAGCTATCCGATATTTGTGCTCACCGGAAAAGAACAGTTTACCGGCACCGCATTTTTTTACCGGTCTGCCGATACTACCTACCTGGTCAGCAATTACCATGCGATCAAGGGCATGAGCCCTGTGAAGCAACGCATCAACTTTACCTCTGATACATTATACCTGAAATACCCGGTACTGAACTCCACTGCCAGCAGGGTGATTCCGATCGATGTGAGCGAGGACGTAACCGGTACAACGGAAGTTTTCAGTATGGTCAACCGGATTGACCTGTTGAAAATTCCCGTTACGCTGCCCGACGATGCGGAGGTCAATTATATCAATGACCTGGTGGATCCGGCTTACCTGAACGAGGAACCGGAGGAGGTACTGGTGTACGGGTTTCCGACCGGTGTCGGATCGATTCCGGTTTTTTATTCCAGGCAGCAGCGCTTGTCGGGCAAGGTAAATCCCGAAGGCTTCCGGGAATATGATGCATCTCTCCGCCTCAACTTTCCCGGCACATCGGACAGCGCAAAATCCTTACTCACCGGCACTTCGCGGTATTATTATTTCCTGAAACCGTATGCCGCCCAGGGCTACTCCGGTGCGCCGGTGATCGGCCGGTTCCTGCAGGAGGACGGGTCTTCGCTCTATCGTTTTATTGGGGTAGTGTTTGCTGGCCAGCCTGCCACGAAGCAAACCTGGGCAATCAAAGGTTCGGTAGCGCTTGATTACCTGGAAAAGGATCTCCGGTAGGGCGAGTACGGGCAACGCACCTCCGGTAGCGCGAGTGCCCGGAAAGTCAGGAAAATTCCATTTTTTAAAAGGGCGGCTCATGCCTGGCTATAGGCAGGTCGGTTCAGGGCCTGCTTTTTAAGGTGGCCGCTTATTATTTTCCGACTGCCTGTAACTTTTCTATTACACGCGCGTATATGCAACTAACCAACCCGTGCATATGCTTATCA